>NZ_JBAHYJ020000083.1:0-102769 GCF_036697665.2 Scytonema sp. PRP1
GCAGTTGGCTTTCTCCTTGGTCATTCAGTCCAAAGTCAGCCCGAATTAAACCCAAGGGTGAGTCAAAGCGCTATCCCGCCCCATAACCAAAACCAGTTCCTGGTTTACCACGAACTCCCGCAGGGTTTCCCAAGACAGTTTCACCAGTACCCAAATCTGAGCCAAAATCAGCAAAGAATACGCCTCCTAATGCCTGGATGATTGGAAAGCGATATTCTGCGGAAGCTAGCACATAAGTACGACCACTGCCAACATCACCGCCATCGTAACCGCGTATGGAATTGGGACCGCCCAAGTTAAAACTTTCATAAGGTGGTAAATCACCCAAGACTGTACCAGCTTGGAGATTCAAGGCAAAGACTTGTGGGTTTTTAGACTCAAATAACTTCACAGGCATAAACTGGCTGTAGTTTGCCTTGATGCGATTCATGGAAATGTTTCCCTCGCCAATAGGAATCGACTGTTCTGTACTGAGTTTGAGAATAGAACCTTGAGTCGGATTCAAAGGATTATCCCGTTCGTCTTTAATGGCGCTTAAGGATACAGTCGTCAAGTCATCAATACCCGTACCACTAAAAGACAGGGGGTTCCCCTTTTTCATCGGTGGGGGTATTTTACCGTCGCGATCGCGAAGGCTGACACGGGTATAGTTGAGTCCTAAGGAAGCATCCCAGCCCTCAATTGGTTGCTGAAAGCTAAAACTTCCCCCAACTCGACCTTCGCGCACTCTATCGCCATTTGCCAGCTTGACATCTCCATCCAAACTGTCAGAAAGTCCCCGCTTGCGGAAGGCATTCACACTATAGCCAAAGGTGTCTGGATTCGTTTCTCGGTAAGGACTGGTAAATCTGGAATCAAATTGAAAGTCACGGGCACCCACTTCAAGATTGACACCGAAAGTATCGTTAACGCCGCCAACATTTTGATCTCGATAATTTAACGTACCGACTATTCCCTGATCGGCGCTATAATTACCACCCAAATTGATAGAACGCGCCCCTATCTCCTTGACTTCGTAAATAACATCCAGTTTTGTTGCATCTCCTTCAAAAGCAACATTAACATTCTGAAATAAACCAGTTTTATACAGTTGCTGTAAGTCTTCTTTAATCAAATTTTCTTGATAGACTTGGTCCTGGCTTCAGCTTCAGTTGCTGCTCCAAGAAATCTGTTTTGGTGCGTCCTGCGACTGGCTTACCTTTATCATCAACCGGCTTGCCTTCGTCATTAACAAAACGAAACTTGATATTGTTGACAACACCTTCAGCAACATTTAAAGTCAAGATTCCTTCAGCGCCGGGTTGGATATATATCACCCGTGCAACTTTATAACCATTGTCAGCGTACCATTTATTAATTTGTTGTACTGCTTCCTTGAGACCATTCGGGCTGATGACTTTTCCTATTTGAGGTTCAAGGCGTTCCCTGGCGACTTGATATGTCAGGGCATTAGCCCCTGAAAGTTGTAGAGAACGCACAATCACTGGTTCTACTTGGTACTCTACACTTAAGCCAGTTGGTGTAGATTGGCTATTGACACGAGCATTCCTAAATAAACCTGTCTGCAAAATTGCTGTAACATCTTTCTGTAGCTGAGTTTGACTCGTTTCTCCACCAGCCTGAGTTTTGATCACACTGCGAATGATCTGCTGCAATTCTTCATTGGCTCCTACGCTATCTGCACTTCTGTAGCAGAGACTACTAAATCACTGTTCGTAGCTGGAGGGGAGGATGGGGAAGATGGGGAGGATGAGGAGGATGGGGAAGATGGAAAAGTAATTTCTCTCCCTACTCCTTGTGCTGTTTCTTGTTCCCGTGTCTGTTTGTCCTTTTCAGAAGCTCTCACAACTGAATTCTGACTACCACCACTTTGCACATTCCCCGATTTTTGCGAAAATTGTCCAATAACTACTGTTTCCGGGTGTGCAATCCCTTCTATCTGTGCAGGTGTTTCTTCAGTCACCGGCACCACTAAGTTATCATGTTTTTCAGCTTGTTCAGCAGTATCTGAGGGTGCAGCCAATGCTTGCTGACTAGCATTGCCAGCCGCTAAAGTCACTAAAGTAAAAATTGCAGCAGAAGAAACTCGCATAATAGTAGCCTAGTTCACTGGGAGTTAGTTTGTACTTCCGTACTGAGGTTAGGTAATGGGGATAATACTAACTTCCTGCTTGGCGCCGATTTATACCCCCATTCATTCCTCTTCTCCCAAAAGACACTTGTATTTAAGTTTTTGTTTCTCATGAGTGAATTATCACCTTTACCCGTAACCTCTAACTCCGAAGAAAGTTCTCGCTTGCGGTTACTTGTTTTAAGCAACGGACATGGAGAGGATGTCATCGCAGTCCGTATCTTGCAAGAACTTCAGCAACAACCCAACCCACCGGAAATCTTCGCTTTGCCATTAGTGGGAGAAGGACATGCTTACCAGCAGTTGGATATTCGCCTAATTGGTTCGGTACGTACGATGCCCTCTGGTGGCTTTGTTTACATGGATGGACGCCAGTTTGTACGAGATGTACAAGGTGGTTTGTTACAGCTTACTGCAAGTCAAATAAAAGCTGTACGTCAGTGGGTAAATACTCAGACAAAATTAGGCAACAGGAAAGCTATTTTAGCGGTGGGCGATATTCTACCACTGTTATTTGCCTGGTTGAGTGATGCCAGCTATGCCTTTGTGGGTACCGCGAAATCAGAGTACCACGTGCGAGATGAAGTTGATTTATTAAAGCGGAAAAATAGAGGGGCATCGTGGGAAAACTTTTCCGGTTCAATTTACCACCCTTGGGAACGTTGGTTGATGAATCGTCAACGTTGCAAAGCAGTGTTTCCTAGAGATTCGCTGACAGCAGAGATATTGAAAAGGTGGCCCATTCCCGCTTTTGATTTAGGCAACCCAATGATGGATAGTTTGGAACCATCAATTCCACGTCCAAGATTTTATGGTGCTGATGTCGAAAAGCAAGAATTAGCTCGACCTTTGATTGTGACTATTCTCCCTGGTTCGCGTCCCCCAGAAGCATACGCCAATTGGCACCAAATTATGATTGCTGTATCTGCAATCATGACTGTTCTCACAGAGCAAGATTTTATGGGACATACTTCAGGAACAGTGGTATTTTTGGGAGCGATCGCCCCTAGTTTACACTTTGAGAGTATCCGCCAAATTCTTGAATCTCAAGGCTGGCATCCCCACGCTGAACCTCCAATCAAAATTCCTGATGCAAATAGCTTGACATTTAAGCAAAAAAATGCATATTTTAACTTGTCGCAAAATGCCTATAACGACTGCTTGCATTTGGGAGATATGGCGATCGCAATGGCAGGGACAGCAACAGAACAATTTGTAGGTTTGGGCAAACCAGCAATCACCATTCCCGGAGGTGGTCCCCAATTCACCTATGCCTTTGCTGAAGCACAAAGCCGTCTTTTAGGAAAATCTGTGATTTTAGTAGAAGAACCAACAGAGGTAGCTTCTGCAGTGCGATCGCTTCTCAACAATCCAGACACTTTGCAAGCGATCGCGGAAAATGGCATACGACGAATGGGGAAACCAGGAGCAGCCAAACGAATTGCTGAGTATTTGATGGAGCTATTGTGGAATGAATATTGATAATGCTGCCTGGATAAGCGTGGAGTCCTTAGCTACATTATATTTACGCCCTCATGATTTCGGCGAGGTAATGTGATGGTGATTGAACCGAAGACCCAAGCCCTACCAGACCATACCCAGCTACCAGAGTCTGATGGTACCTTTGTGAAGAACTTTCAGGAACATCCCCAGAGTATTTTACTGACCGACTCGATTCAACCTCGCTTGCAACAAATTTATCCGGATGGGCAATATTGCATTGGGCAAGACTGTGGTATTTACTGGAGAATGACAGATCCACCAGAAAGAGGAGCAGAGGCACCAGACTGGTTTTATGTGCCTAATGTACCACCCACCCTCAACGGTGAAATACGGCGTTCCTACGTTCTTTGGCAAGAACTCATCGCACCTCTGATTGTTCTAGAATTCGTTTCTGGTAATGGTTTCCCAATGCAATTTCCTAAGTGAGGACATAATTTGGGAAAACTTGATTCAGTTTTGCTTCCCCTAAATTCATATAAGACTGGATGAGTGGAAGAAAGGTTCAAAGGTGATGGAGTTGTCCGGTTTTTAGAATTAGCGGCTCATCGTATGATAGAACTTGTGACGATAGTGGACGCAATAATGGATTTCTTCAAACAGGCTGGTATATCTCTGCTAGGAGGCTGGATTATCGGCATTGCGGTTGCTGCAATGAAGTTACCAGCTCCGGTACCTCCGTTAATGGGGTTAATTGGAGCCGCTGGCGTGTTACTCGGTGGCTACTGTTACGAACTCATCATCCGACTGCTGTTTAGATCGTCGTCATGATATTAAATCGTCGCTGGAAGACTTGAAAAAGGTGGTTTATGGCGGGCGATCGCCTGAACGAAGTGATGTAATAGCGGTAATTCACTCTCCTGCAACACTCAAAGCTTGCAGATAAACTTGTTGACTGATGCGTGATCAGCAATAATAACGCGTCCCAACACATCATGCACTATTGTGAGCTTTTCTATCTTTGCCAGTTCGCTCAGTGGCGTAGTGTCAGAGACAACAATTACTGGTGACGCTTTTTCTCCAACATGAGATAGCGTTTTTTGAGTAAGTGCATAAGTTCATTTTTGTTTCAACTAATAACAAAGCAAGAAGGAAAGCTCATCAAGCTTAACTTCTGCTTTGCTAATTAGTGAGATTTATATGCATAAAATTAACACACAGTCAAGTATAAGCTCTAGGCTTTGGAGTTGCGACATCAGGTGATAATATTTCTCATAGCGCTTCTTCTTAAAAGCAGATTCATACCTACACCTGAAGAGGTATGTTTCGTTAGAAAAATGTCGATTATTTAAATAGTAAAGGTATATAAAAGCGCTTAGGTTGTACAGAAAGTCTGCAGATTACTAAACGACTTCAGGATGTTTTGCGGTGATCTGTTATGAACATTTTGTCTTGAAAGATACGAAACAAAAGCTAATTAAATTCCCCTTGAATATTGGAGAATGTAAATTTCATGACAATATTTATCCGGTGTGAGCAGTTGTGGCAGATTGGAATCGCGATCGCCGCAACTAGCGGAGTGATTTTCAGTTGGAATAGTGCAGTTGCCCAAGTTGTTCCAGATAATACCCTGGGTGCTGAAAATTCTGTTGTGACACCCAATGTAGATATCAAAGGTTTGCAGAGCGATCGCATTGATGGAGGAGCAATTCGCGGTGCTAATCTCTTCCATAGTTTTCAGGAATTTGGCGTCAGGGATGGACGAGGAGCGTATTTCAGTAATCCGGCTGGAATTGAGAACATTTTCAGTCGGGTGACGGGGACAAATGCCTCAAATATTTTTGGGAAACTCGGTGTGCTGGGTAATGCCAATCTGTTTTTGCTCAACCCCAACGGCATTATTTTTGGTCCCAATGCTTCGTTAGATATTGGTGGTTCGTTTGTAGGCAGTACAGCGAACAGTTTGAATTTTGGGGATGGCAAACAGTTTAGCGCTACGAATCCCACGGCTCCACCATTGCTAACTGTGACAGTACCTTTGGGAGTGCAATTTAACCAGGCACAGCCAAGTGCCATTGTGAATTCAGGGAACTTATTAGCAGGGACTGGGCAAAATCTAACGCTGTTGGGTGGTACGGTGGCTAGTACTGGGCAGTTGTCAGCACCGGGAGGACAGATTGCGATCGCAGCAGTGCCAGGTGCAAGTGTGGTGAATTTGAGTCCATCAGGACAATTGCTAAATATTGAAACTTCATCACCCATAGCGAGTGTGGGTTCATCATCTTTGACTAAGTTACTGACAAGCGTTGATGAGCAAGTGCGTCCAAGGCTAACGGTGAATGGTAATGGACAGGTGGAGTTGGCGGGATCAGGCTTGCCTGTAGTGGATGGCGATGTTGTAAATACCGGAAATATTACAACCAAATCTGATACAGGTAACTCTGGCAATGTGACATTGAAAGCTACTGGCAACATTACTACCAAAAATATTGAGACCAACTCTGTTAATTTAGGTAATTCTTCTGGTTCTGTAGACTTATTAGCCAATGGCAGCATCACTACAGAAGATATTAAAACCTCATCTGAGCGAGGTAACGCTGGTAATGTGACATTGAAAACTACTGGTACAAATAGCAATATTAATGTTGGATTAATTGATGCCGCAACTTTTGCATCTCCGGAGTTTCCATCAGTTAATTCTGGTTCTGTGAATTTGTCAGCTAGTGGCGGTATAACTGCCAAAGAGATTAAAAACTTTGTGGGTGTAGCTTTTGTTGGAAAACCGCCAGAAAGTGGCACTATAAATGTAGGAAGTGTAACGCTTGATGCTGTTGGAGATATTAGCATTGGTAGTATTGGTGGTCAACAAATAAGTGAGAGTCAAGATACATTTAGTGGAGGTGTTAGCATCACTAGCACCAATGGAAAAATTGATGCCAATGGTAAAATAACTACTTATGCTGTTAATGGTGATGCTGGAGACATTAGTCTCAAAGCTAAAAACGACATCACTATTGCTGATGAAATCGCATCCCGTGTAGTCAACGATGGAACAGGAACACCAGGAAACATCCAGATTACGAGTGATACTGGCAATATAAAACTAATAGAGAAGAACGGATCTGACAGAACAATAACATCTTCTACTATTGATGAAACTGGTGGAAATATAGAACTTAAGGCTCCTCAGGGTCAGATTTCAACAACTGGGTGGACTATCAGAACAGAATCTAAAAATGGTGTAGCTGGAAATGTTACTCTCACTGCTGGTCGTGATATTCGCTCTGGCAATATAGAAGCCTCTAGTAAAGATAATGACTCACAAGGAGCGTCAGTCTCATTGAACTCATTACAAGGGGCAGTGATTTTAGATGAAGTTACATTGAGTACTACTAATACTGGCACTAGTTTTGCAGGCATTATCAACATTAATGGCAAGGATATTCAGATTAATCGTTCTAACATTAAGAACACAGGTTTCGATGGACTTGTATTTATAGGAGTGGAGGGACAAGTCAATGAAGATGGATATATCAATAAAAGTCCGACAACTGCTAGCAACGTGACTATCAAAAATAGCACCATAGATACGACAAGGAATCAAGCAAATCCAGATTTACAAATTACTACAGGAGAAGGTATTCAGATAAGTTCTAATGAAAAAATTGAAATTGACAATTCTACTTTGACTGCAAAAACCACATCGACAGCGCCATCTGGTTCTATCACTTTGGATGCTAAAGGCTCTGTTTCCTTGAGCAATGGTGCTGAACTGCAAGCTCTCACTAATGGACAAGGGAATGCAGGCAATGTGATTATCAATGCCGGTGATACTGTCACCTTTGATAATGCTAATGTCTTCGCCACAGTAGAAGGCAACCTACAACAAACACCAGATGTATCGGAAAGACAGGGTGGAGACATAAAAATCACGACTGGCTCCCTGTTTGTTCGTAATGGCGCTCAACTGCAAGCTCTTACCAGAGGAACGGGAAATGCAGGCAATGTGATTATCAATGCCCGCGATAATGTCTCGTTTGATAATGGTTATGCCTTCACCAGGGTGGAAACAACAGGTGTCGGTCAGGCTAGAGACATCAACATCCGCATTACCAACGGTTCTCTCTCACTTACCAATGGCGCTCGCCTTTCTGCGGAAACACGCGGACAGGGGAATGCAGGAAAAATTGAAATCAACGCAACAGGTTCTGTCAATATTTCTGGAAGCAATTCAAGCAACGGACAACCTAGCGGATTATTTACCTCTACAAATCCTCAGTCCACAGGCGCTGGCGGCGATATCACTATAGGCAATATCACTAAACCCAATCTTTTCCGCATATCAGAAGGTGCTGTGTTATTTGCAAGCACCTCCAATAATGACAAAGCTGGCAACATTACAGTCAACGCTAACAGATTTGAGGCTATCAACGGAGGACAACTCATCACTACCACCTCCTCCAGTGGTGCTGCGGGTACAATTAAGGTCAATGCTGACAGACGGGTAACTGTCAGTGGACGTGATGCAACTTTTGCTGAGCGACGTAGCAAATTAGGCAGCGCTAATAATGAGAATATTTTTACAAACCTTGATACTCGTAGAATCGTTACACAACCTGAAACAAATTCTGAAGTTTTTAGTGGCTTTTATGTTAACTCTCAAAACTCAACAAGTCGAGCAGGCGACATTGTAGTTGATTCGCCCATCGTCTTTTTGGACAACAAAGGAAGGTTGATTGCTGAATCTGGTTCAAGTGATGGCGGCAATATAACTTTGCAAAACGGAAACTTACTATTGCTGCGTCGTAATAGCCTCATCTCCACAACTGCCGATACAAAAGGGCAACCAGGTAATGGTGGCAATATCGAAATCAAATACCCTAGGGGTTTCATTATTGCAGGTTTTAGCAGAAATAACGACATCGCTGCTAATGCTTCAACAGGTGCTGGCGGCAAGGTCACAATCAATGCTCTTGGTACTGTCAATATACGAGCACTAAAGAAAGACGAATTGGAGCGCCAACTGCGATTGTCGTCCAACACTTCACCAAAAAAACTAGACCCTCAAGAGCTACCAACTAATGACATCACAGCAATTTCCCAGGAAGGTGGCCCGAGCTTACAGGGTTCAGTAAATCTCTACACACAGGATGTAGAACCCACACGCGGGACAATTCGTTTACCAGAAGACTTAGGTGATTCTTCAAGATTAATTGCTCAAAGTTGTCCTGTTGGTGTACAAGGTGCAGCGAGTCGTTTTGTTGTCACCGGACGCGGAGGATTACCGCCCAACCCTGGTTCCGCCCTTAGTACTGACACTTTTTTAGGAAGTGCAGCCAATGCTCCCTCCGGTCAAAATGCTACAGCTTCCACCTCAATACCTCCACAAGAAGCCCAAGGTGTAGAAATTGGTCCCAGAGGGGAAATTATTTTGACCGCTCGTCCATCTACACTCACTCCTCATACTCCTTGGCAGAGGTTAACAGGTTGCTATGGAAAATAAATATTTCTGGAATATGCGTCTGCTAAGGTTCTTATCCGCTTATAGTCCCCCCTTACGAAGGGGGGACGGCATTAGCCGGGGGGTATTACTCACCGTAGCAACACTGACCTTTAGCCTACCCGTGCAAATGGCACGTGCAGTGGAAGTGGCTCAAGTCCCCAGTGCTGACTTGCTATCACAGCCTAACTTACCGCAAACTCTGCCCCCTCCTCAAGATGTCTTACCTCCACCCTCTCCACCTCCGCAACCGCCTACAGTTCCCTCACCTCCCCCAGATCCAGGAAAGCTGCTACCCACGACTCCTGCTCCCAACCTCCCCCGGCAATCTGCTCCGGAGGTTGCTATCAAATTTTTTGTCAACAAGTTCCAATTTCAGGGCGGTTCAGTCTTCAAGGACGAAAAATTACTTCAAGCGATAGAACTGTTTCTTTATGCTCGCGAACCTGCTTCAGAACTATTGAATGAGAAAGCCAGATGTGATGCATTAAAACAAATAGATAAAAAGGCTCCTCCTCGGAAACTGCCAAGAAGCGAGAGTGATCGACCAGTGGAACTCACATTTGCCCAGGTGCTAGAGGCGCGTTCTGCCATTACCCAGCTTTATATCTGTAAAGGTTACATTACCTCAGGAGCGCTGATTCCAGCAGAACAAGAGTTTCCACCTCCCCCCCAAGCAGGTGCATTGAAAATACAGATTATTGAAGGCACTTTAGAAGACATACTGGTTGTCGGGAATCGGCGATTAAATCGCAACTATATCCGCAGTCGCTTAGCCAGAGCAAACAAAAAGCCACTGAATCGTAACCAGTTGCTAGAAGCACTACAACTCCTGCAACTTAATCCCCGGATTAAGGATTTGTCGGCGGAGCTAGCTGCTGGTACACGCTTTGGTACCAACTTGCTTGTTGTGAAGGTGGATGAAGCGAGAACCTTTCACGGTGAAATCGCCCTTGATAATAACCGCTCTCCTGGCGTGGGTACCTTCCAACGGAGCGTTCGGTTGCGAGAGGAGAATTTGTTGGGAATTGGAGACACTGTGAATTTGTCTTACGCTAACACCGACGGTAGTAATCAATTCGATGTCAGCTACGCTATACCCCTCACACCTGAAGAGACTACCTTGGCTTTTAGCTACGGTCGGAGTTGGAACAATGTCATTGAAAAACCATTTAACATACTAGATATTTTCTCAGATTCCGAGGAATACCAACTCAGTTTACGCCATCCAGTCATTCGGAACCCTCGCCAAGAATTTGCCTTGGGATTCGCCTTATCTCATCAACGAACTCAAAGTTCCCTGGGAATTGATGATTTCGGACCTTTTCCACTTTCACCAGGAGCCGACGATGAAGGACGCACTCGCATCTCTGCACTGCGTTTCATTCAGGAATGGGTTGACCGGGGCGATCGCTCTGTTTTGGCATTGCGATCGCAATTCAGTGTAGGACTCAATATCCTGGATGCTACCAATCAGAAAGTTGCTCCCGACACCAACTTTTTTGCTTGGAGAGGACAGGCTCAATGGGTGCGTCTCCTAGCGAAAGATACCTTGTTAGTCGTTCGGGGAGATTTGCAACTAGCAGACCGCCGACTTGTCTCTTTAGAGCAATTTCGTCTTGGTGGTCAGGCAAGTGTTAGAGGATATCGTCAAGACGCCCTGCTTGCAGACAACGGAGTCTTTGGTTCCGTGGAACTGCGTCTACCAATTACACGCTTTGCTGAGAACCAGGGCTTGTTACAAGTCATACCTTTCGTTGATGTAGGTACAGGTTGGAATAACTTTGAAGGTTCAGACCTAAAGCCGAATCCTCTAGCGTCTGTGGGTTTAGGCTTGAGCTTGCAGATCGGCGAACGTCTTGATGCCCGCTTCGATTGGGGTATTCCTTTAGTGTCTGCTGATACTAGCAAAAAAACTTTACAAGAACAAGGCTTATATTTTTCTCTTCTATGGAGACCCTTCTAATCTTGTGTTGGGTTGAATACTTACCGCTAGGGGAAAGGGGTTTCCTATTCGACGAAAGAAGTAGAAATTATGACTAATCATTTTAAGGATATCTAAAATAAAAACATTAATTTTCTATGCAAAAACAGCTTCACAGGGTATTTACCATATTCTTACTAGCCTTTTTTGGGCTAATTTCATCCCTGACCATTCAACTTTTCTCGCCACAAAGAGTAATAGGTGTAAAGCCTCAAACAGGGGAGATGAGGTGTTTACCAAATCTCAGTCCAGAAGATTTAAGTCCAGAAGATTTAAGTGTCAGAGGTAAAGCTAATTACGAGCTTGGTCGTTTTGATGAGGCGATAAATTGTTGGCAAAAATCTGTTGCAGCTTACCGGCAACAGAAAAATGAAGCTGAGGCAATTAATAACCAAATCAATCAAGCTCAAGCTGCATTCGCAATGGGATTATACCCAAGAGCTTGTAATATATTGCTGCCAATTTATGGGGATAAAGACTGCACTTTACTGACGCAAGACCAAAAAAAGCGTAAGCAGTATAGCGAGAAATTAGAAAAACCAGAAGGGTTAATAAAACTCTTAAATACACCTGCTAAAATCGCTGGATTACGTATTCTCGCTAACGTGTTTCGAGGACTTGGTGAGCTAGATTGGTCATACCAAATATTAGTTTTATTAGCGAATAATAACAACTCCTTACCTGAACAAACAGGAGCAATTTGGTTAGATTTAGGCAACACACTCCGTACTTTAAGTAACAGAGAGCAAGATTATTATAACCGTACTGAACAACAGGAAAACTTTAATTGTGCATTAACATATGCAAGCGTGGCTAATAGTGTTTACCAACAAGCTCTAGGTTACATTAACAAAACTTCAGATACTTCAACTTTGATGCAAATACAAGCACAGCTTAATCAGGTTACTCTTGTAGAAAATTTAACTTCTTGGCGTGAAACAATCATGAAAAACATGAAATCTGGTTCTGCCAACAGAATATGTAATGAGTGGAACGGTAAGATTATAACAAAGAATACACCCCGTTTGTTTGGAAGAGACGAATTTCAATCAGATGATGAAAATATTTTTGAGAAAGTTAGGCAGTTAGTAACCCAATATGTGGGAATACCATCACAGCAAATTGATAATTTACAACAGCAAATAGAACAACTACCAAAGAGCCATGCAGCATTATTTATCAGGCTTAATTTCGCTAAAAACTTGATTCGTCTTAATCGATTTTCAAAAGTAGAAGATTTTCTTAAAAAGACAATTAAACAAGCCACAGATATCGGTGACTTAAAAGTAGAATCCTACGGTTACGGGTATCTTGGTGAACTCCATGAAAAACGTACGCAATGGAAATTAGCTAAAGACAATACTCAGAAAGCTTTGTTCATTGCTCAATCTCTCTCTACCGGAGCATCACCGTCAGAGATTGAATATCTTTGGGAGTGGCAATTAGGTCGCATTTACAAATCTCAACTTCCACCAAGAGAACAGGCTCAATCTAAAGGAATAAAGCAAGAGAGTTTAAAAAACTTGGATGATGCACGTCAAATGTATCAAGAGGCGTACCTCACTTTGCAATCTCTTCGTACAGAGTTAGTAGCAGGTAATCCTGATGCCGAATTATCTTTTCAAAATGATATCGAGGATATTTATCGAGATTACGTGAATTTGCTTTTATGGGATAGTAAACCTCCTCAAAAAAATCTCTCGAAAGCACGGGAAGTGATTGCTTCTTTACAAGCGGTAGAGTTGGAAAATTTCTTACGTTTAGCTTGTCCAGAGTTCAATATAGAAAAGATTGATGAAATTATTGATAAGCCCGTAAAGGATAAGCAACCCGTAAAGACAGCTTTTTTCTATCCAATTCTTGTAGAAGATAGAATCGAAGTCATCATCAAGTTACCTAACCAATCGAATCCGAAAAGTCAGGCAAAAGAAGAGCAAAAAAACTATAGTATCCCAAACTTAATACATTACAGCACTCCGGTAGACGAGGATACAATCAAAGAAGAAATTACAAGGCGGCAAATAGATTTGAAAGAATATACGTTTAATGCTGTTCTCAAAAAGCTGCAACTAGACTTGGAAGAAGAGTATACATTTGAGGATGTTAAAAAAGAAGCCAAACTGGTGTATGACTGGCTTCTAAAAGGAGCAGAACAATACCTCAAAGGTATTGATATATTGGTGTTTGCTCTAGATACTAATTTGCGGAATATTCCATTAGCAGCACTAGTAGTTGATGATAAGGAAAAAACACCCAAGTATCTAATTGATAATTATGCACTGGCATTAGCTCCAAGATTGGATATTCGTAAACCTAATACTCTCCAACGTAAAGGACTCAAAATTTTGGCAGCAGGGCTAAAAGAATCAGAGATAAACTCAGAGCAAAAAAAATATCCTAAGTTGAATTATGTGGAAAAAGAAATAAAGGCAATCGAAGAAATACCTAATTCTAACTTTTCAGTTTCTGAACTGATTGATCAAGACTTTAAAATAGAGAAGTTGAAAAAAGAAATCGATACTTCTGCTTTTAAAATCCTACACTTAGCTACACACGGTGAGTTTAGCTCTAGTCCTGAAAAAACATTTCTTTTAGCGACAGACGAGCCTATTAACATTAATCAAATCGGCGACATATTCCAAAAGCAAGCTCAAAGACAACCTGAACCTATAGAAATTCTTGTATTGAGTGCTTGTGAAACTGCTGCTGGCGATAAGCGAGCAACTTTAGGCATTTCTGGTGTAGGTGTTCGAGCCGGCGCGCGCAGTTCTATAGCTTCGCTGTGGACATTGGATGATGAAATTAGCGTTGATTTTACTAAGATTTTTTACAGGCAATTAATTGATCCCAAGGTAACAACAAAAGCTCAAGCTTTGCAGCAAACTCAAAAACAATTAAAGGATTTACCTGGTCGCGAACATCCAAGATATTGGGCATCCTATATTTTACTTGGAAATTGGCTGTAAGTAAGTCAATATAAATAAGTTTAAAATATAAAATAACGGTTTCTATAAGAAACTGATATTCTCAAGACATTCATTTTTTATTTACCTGGTTTACTCTTAAAGAGTTGGCGGATTCGGCTCAGGAATTAATTCCTGAATATCTTGAACACTAGAAATTTGCTGTAAAGTATCCTTATCTTTTACATTTGGGAATATATAGTTGACAAGCAAAATCCAATCTTTTTGAGCAGATTGTGTTTGTATATTTGCGTTTTCAACCAAGTGTGTCACTGTATCATACCAAATCCCTTGCTGGGCATAATACAGATAATTCTGCGGTGGTAAAATTGGTAATTGTACTCTTTCAATCCAGCCTGTGACTCCAGGATTACGAGATGGCTTGAGGGGATTACAAATAATTGAAAAATACCAGGTGTATTCTTGATTAATTTCTAAAGGTTTCGCACTTTCTGGTAAAGTGAATTTCGCAATACTAGGTTTATCTACAGGGATTTTGACAAAGATTGGACCAGTAACACGATGTTTGTCTTTATCTAACAAGACGAATTTTCCATACTCGACTTCTGATTTTTTATATACATAAGGGATGTAGAACAAAAAGGTTGGATATGCTTCTGTTGTTTTACCCCAAACATAATTTAATTTAGAGAGCGAAATATCATCTGAGTTAGATGACGAGGATTGTTCTTCCTGTATTACAGGCACAAAAGCAGTAAGTGGAATTTCATCTTTTCCTAAAGCCACAAGCGCAGGACAGCGACCTCTACCCGCTCCTGCTACCCCACGACCAGCGATTGCAGTCTGTTTTGCTTTTGTTTTTGGGGGTGCAAAAATAGATTGTACTCGCTGGATAATATTTTCAAACGGGTTAGCTAACGCTTGTGAGGGATCGTTTAAAACGAGGACAACTACAAGAATAAGACTTAAAATAGCTCTAAGCCAATGAGTAATACATGAACGGATTTGGAACATAATTAACTCTTTAGAAGTTAAGACAATTTTTGAGCTTTTAATCTCATAAACACTACTACAAATCCACCAGTACCTAGCAAGCTAAAGGCAGTAGGTATCAACGGAATCCAAAGCTGGAGTTGGGTGAAGAAGATAAGGCAAATAACATATAAACTAGCGACAGCAACAATTTCAGATAAAATTAAAATTTTATTTGAGGGGCAAAACTGAGCCACTATACCTCCGACGAGAGACCACAACAGAATCCAACCTATCTCATACTCAATAGACCAAACTCGTAACAAGGGTCGCTTATCCTCAACTGCACTCACAAGCTGACTTACCATTTGTGCCTGCATAATCAGTCCTGGCATCCGTGGTTCCCGTTCTCCAAAAGAAAATGGAGTAGGTAAGAGAAAATCAATACCGTCGATTCTTGTTCCAATCAATACAATCTTGTCTTCTACTGAGTCCTTATTAAGAAGTTTATCTTCTAGAGCTTCTTTGACAGTCATTTCTCGTTGTGCAATCTTGTGGGGAGAACATTCAGGGACAGAAGTATTACCACGACGACACGCAGAACGGTAATTTAGCAGTATCTGATACGCTCCTAAAAGGCGCTCCATAGATTGATAACCGCCAGTAGTTGAGCCAAAAAGCCGCTGCAAAACAATATTATCAGATGCTAGGTCAATGCTATTTTTGGTAGATTTATACTCTTTTTTGTCCTTGCTTAAGTATTTTTGAGCTAACTTAAAACTCAAGGAATCCATTGTTTTACTATTGCCACACGGAGATTTATCGATGTTTTTAGTGTCCATCCGCAAAAGTTGACGACGAACAACATGGTCTCTGTCCTCAGAGAAATCACTAAACCCTATTCGATCAAAAGGAACCTCTTCGGGGGGAGAAGTGCCTGAACTATTGGATTCTGGGGCAGCTACTTTACAAACTGCAAATATGTTAGATTCTTTTTCTAAAAGTTGCTTTAAATTCTTATCTTGAGTAGGAAATTCACGATAAAGGTCTAGACCTATGACTCGTGGCTTCAAATCCACCAGTATTTTTAGCAGTTCCCCAATGGTTTTGTCTGGTAAAGAAGTTCCCTGTCCACGACCATATTTTTCCATATCATTTGGCGTAATTTGAATAAGTAATAAACGTTCATCTGGTTCGTCTCTCCTTGGAAATCTCATCATCTGGTCGAAGAATAAAAGCTCTACTGGTTCCAAGACGGCAGAAAAGCGTGTAAGTATTACTAAAGTAGTTATCCCTATACTTGTTAGGAGCGTAGTACGGAGGCTGCGCAAAGAAATGAATTTATACCACGGTAGTTTTTTCTTTGATTTTTTATCAGATTCTGAGACACTTGGAAACCATTTCTCTTTAATTGCTTTTAACTCTGGATTGCCAGGTTTCTCTTTATATAGTTCTACAAACAGGGTTTCTAATTTTCCTTCTGCATTTGCCCATTTAATCAGTTCAAAAACAACCTCTGTAAGTTTTCTCGTTCCGGCAATTTCACTCAAATTTTTATTTAATTTATAGTAAATAACTCTGTCCAATTCAGCGTATTCAAGATAAGCAGCACGAATAGCTTTATCTAATTCTTCTTTGCGTAATTCTTCACGTTGAAAATCAGATGTCTCATTGGTTAATTCTGAATTTTCCTCACTCATTTCCTCACTCATATAATTACGCTTTTATGATTTAGCTTAATTTTGATTTTTTTTAATTCCTTTCAATTATTAGATTTTCAATGCTTTTCTTTTTTCAAATATTCTAACGATTCCTTAAGGAAAATCTAAAATAATGGATAAAAATTGTGGTACAGAGTCATAAATATGGCATCAGTTTCTGTTTAATTGCTTTTAATTTTGGATTCCCAGGTTTGTTATTATATAGTTCTACAATCAGGGTTTCTAATTTTCCTTCTGCATCTGCCCATTTAATCAACTCATAGACGACATCCCCATATTTTCCCGTTCCAGCAATGACATTTAAATTTTCATTTAATTTAAAGTAAATCACCCTCTCCAACTCAGCGTAGTCAGGGTAAGCATTAATAATAGCTTTATGTAATTCTTCTGGTTCATCACCGGTAATATTCATGGCTGGCTTTGGAGATGATTCTACAGTGGAAATATTCCCAATCACAGTATCTGTGACTTCCATCCTCTTAAGCAACACGGGTGTCAAGTGTTCTTCAATTCCCGCTATTCGTATAGCACTACAGCCCAGCTTGTAGGCAAACTCAATCGGACGCCCTGCACCTAAAGCATCGTAAAACCCCACCGCAAATTCAATCGCGGCTTTATCGCCGATCGCCCGACTCATCCCAACAACATAATTGATATGTTGGGCGATCGCCTTTGCTTGCACCTCTGAATAACAGCCATTGAGCACCACACACTCAATCCGATCGACAAAGAGTTCAAACAATCCAGCCAGTGCATCTCCACTCACAAGCTTGGACTTCCCACTTTCATCCTCAAAAACCAATCCTTCTTCCCCTGAGCCATGTCCAGAAAAATGGATGATGTTTGGGTTATAGTCTAACAGTGCCCGTTGGATATCTCTTGGACGGACTGCTAACTTTTGATCCAGACTAAACTCATCACGCTTTTGGGCACGCCGCAATCCTTCAGCAATATCTCGTAACTCCTCATCTAGGCGCAATTGTGAAGTGCCTTTAGGGTTTGCTGCCAGAATCAGCACCTTTTTCATCTGAATACCGTATTTTATTTAAATTATTATAGATGCAGTAAGTATATCCGAAGTCAAACTAGGATAAGCGATTTCCTCGGATACTATTAATATTTCAAGTCTTAATTTAGAATTTACGGAAATAACTGACCAACTTTCGCCACATCCACATTACCAGTGCTTTTTGCTGAATGGGAGTCAAGTCCCTAAACTAGTCCGATAACTGAAGATGACAATCCATACTCCCAAGCCCATCCGGCAATTACAGCACTTTGCAAGTAAATGAAGTACACACTTAATATTACAAATCTTGTGGGGTGGGCATCTTGCCCGCCTTTGTGTACCTTAATCATCCGAAATGCGCTGTATGTTAGTCAGCGCTTACATTGTCAAACAGGGGTTGATTCACCGAACCCTTTGAAGTTGATGCAAAAACGAATGAAATTAAAGCCATACCAGAGTTAATTGAAAAACTGGCATTATAATGAAATTTTACTAGAAATTACCTTATGTAAAATAGAAGAGGTCTTAGGAGTTAATTTCGGTATTAATTTTGATTAAGGATATAAAAATGGAAACCACAACCAAAAGACAAGCGTTGTTAAAAGTAATCTACGAAAAATTAGAACAGGCTTATGAAGACACTTTAGAAGATGTTATAGAACTGTTAGATATTCGCAAAAAAGAAGATGAAGAGGATATGCAGGCTTTTGAAGATGCTAAAAATGAACCTAGAATACCTTGGGAACAAGTGCAGAAGGAATTAGGATTGTGACTTATCAAGTAGAGTTAACCAAAAAGGCATCTAAACAATTAGCCAAATTATCAGAAGACATACAACAAAGAATAAAAATTAAAGTTCAAGAGTTAGCTGAAAATCCCCGTCCAAGTGGGGTTGTCAAACTTGAAAATAGCGATAACAAATATCGTATTCGTGTTGGTAATTACCGCGTATTGTATGAAATTCAAGATGATTTATTGATAGTTTCAGTGATTAGAGTAGGGCATCGTAGAGAAGTTTATAATAATGAATAAATAGTAACGAAGACATGAGCAATTCAATAGCTATTGTAAACTTAAAAAAATATACTTTCTAAACAAAGAAATGTTAAAGCTATTTTAACTAGGTAAATAAAATAATTATACTGTCAACAGTGAACAATAGATGATTTAGTAGGGTGGGCAATCCTGCCCACCCTACGCGCAAATTTCACAAATCAGATAGGATTGCTATATAACGGTTAGCGATCGCGCCCGTGAAGGCTATCAAGAAAACAATTGACCGACTTTCGCCAAATCTACATTACCACCGCTGATAATCACCCCAACCTTTGCCCCCGGTGCTTTCACCACTCCTTCCAACAAAGCTGCTGCGGCTAACACCCCAGTCGGTTCAACCACAATTTTGAGGCGTTCCCATAAAAAGAACATGGTGCGAAGAATCGCTTCTTCTGATACCGTAACCATATCATCGACATATTGCAGCACCAACGGGAAAGTAATTTTACCCAAATAAGGAGTACGCGCACCGTCAGCAATCGTATCGGGATTATTGACCGTTTGCAGGGTTTTGGTATGAAAGGAGCGTGTCGCATCATCAGCAAGTTCTGGTTCTACTCCTATCACCCGACACTTGGGGAAAACAGCTTTAGTCGCGATCGCACAACCAGAAAGTAATCCACCGCCACCGCAACAAACAAGCAGTAAATCTAGTTCACCAACTTCCTCAATAAGTTCTTTGGCAGTAGTCCCTTGTCCTGCCACAATGTGAGGATGGTCATAAGGAGGAATGATCACACTTCCTCGCTCTGTTACTAAACTTTGGGCTAATTCTTCCCTGTTTGTTTGCTTGCGGTTATACAAAATCACCTCAGCGCCATACCCACGAGTCGCAGCTAGCTTTACAGATGGAGCGTCATCAGGCATAGCGATGGTAGTAGGAATATTTAGCAGTTGTCCAGCAAGTGCTATTCCTTGAGCATGGTTTCCAGATGAAAAAGTCAAGACGCCTTTTTGCTTCTGTTCTTCAGATAACTGTGAGAGTGCATTATATGCGCCTCTAAACTTAAAAGACCCCGTGCGCTGGAAGTTCTCGCACTTGAAAAATACTTGGCTATTGGTGCATGAGTTGACGGTTCTTGAAGTCAGAACAGGAGTGCGGTGAGCGATACCAGCTAAACGCTTGGCTGCGGCTTCAACATCAGTTATGGTGACAGAATTATGCTGTGACATTGATGGGAATATTTCAAGTGAAAGAGTAATATCATGTCCGGTTAATTAGTTATGATTGCCACGTTAACTGCACCCCACACGCCAGTCGCCTAGGTCGGGAAACCAACGCCAGTCACCTACGGCGGGAAACCCGCCTCCAGTGCTGGCTCCTCCTGTAGCGCTGGCTCCTCCTGCAGCGCTGGCTCCCCTTAATCCCCTCCCCGCTTGCGGGGAGGGGACGTGAAGCGTAGCTTTACGGGGGTGGGGTTCTTAGGGTAATGATAAGTATTCAACCCGACTTGATATAATCAGACAAATCACCTACAGACTTGTAGCCGATCGCCTGGTAAATGTAATTTGAAGTCGGGTTTGCCAAATCAGTGAACAAAAAGCAGTATCGATGTCCCGCTTTAAGTAAGGTTTCGCTCAAAGCCGCCACACAAGCACTGGCGTAACCCTTTCTGCGGTGTTCTGGTGGTGTGTAAACCAAACTAACCCTTGCACCGTTGGGGGTTACACCAACTTGGCACGCCATTGAGACGGGGGTTTCATCTTCCCAAATGTAAGCACTAGCCAACTGCAAATGGCGTTCTACCCTACGTTCAACTCCTGGTTCAACACTACCCAAGGCTTCCAGCCCAAAGGCTTCAAACCAACGGATAAGAAGTTCTCGCTCACTCTCAGTAGCAATACGTAAGCGACCTGTTGCTTGAGGAATTGCTTGTACCTCCTCCAGTTGGAAAGCACACAGCGCCATTTTTAGTTGGTAGGATTGACCAGTCAGGGAATGCCAAGCCTCTGCAAACGCTTTTGCCTCAATAGTAGGGGCGTTGATTCCTGGTAATGACTCTTGGGTCAGGTAGAGGTCTTGGGTTATAACCTCAATAGCCCCAAAATCCTGTATCTTTGACAACATCAGATTTCGCCGAGGTGTTCTCATCACGACTGCAACGATATCTCCGTCTACTTCAACAGTTGCCAAGTAGGGCTTTTGGTCGAAGCGTTCGGGGTTGTGAATCAAGGCGTTGCAAAGTGCAAGCAGCATATTATGGAGTGCTTCTTGTTTGAGCAAGTAGTCTTTTACCCGCTCGTAAAATTGGTTTGCATCTTCAAAACGATTGATTTTCATCAACATCACTTATGGTAGTGACAAAATTATGCTGTAGCATCGACGGCAATGTTTTTGCTGAAAGAGTAATCGTTCCAATCTCCCAGTTTTTGGTAGCCGATCGCCTGGTAAATGTGATTTGAAGTTGGGTTTGCCAAATCAGTGAACAAAAAGCAGTATCGACACCCTTGATCTAAAAGGGTTTGACTCAAAGCCGCCACACAAGAAGTAGCATAGCCCTTTCTTCGGTACTCTGGGGGCGTGTACACCGGACCAATCAACGCACTACTCGGTGTGAATAGTCTACTACGAGCCATTGATACTGGTACTTGATCCTGCCAAACATAGAGACTGTTCTGGCTTAAATAATGTTTTATAGTGCGTTCTTCATTTCCCTCAACAGATCCAAAGGCTTCTATTGCAAATGCTTTGTACCAATCTACTAAGAAAAACGACTCATCCTCAGTCGCCAGGCGCAAGTACCCACTTGACCTAGAAATTGGCTGCACTTTGTCGAGTTGATGAATTCGTAATTGCTTCTCTAGTTTATAGGACTGACTCGTAATATCTTGCCAAACTTGAGCAAAAGCAAGAGCTTCCGCAGCTAAACCACTGACGCCTGGTAACTGCTGCTGATCAGAATGCAAATCTTCGGCGATACTCTTGCAGAGTCGCTCGGCAATCGCCTCCACTGCTGCAAACTTTTCTATCTTTGATAAAATCAACCTGCGAGGCGGTGTTCTCATTGCCACTGCAACAATCTTTCCATCCATCTCTACACTTACCAGGTACGGTTGGCAATCATACTGTTGTGGATGGTGAATTAAGGTGTTGCAAATTCCTAGTAACAAGCTATGCAATGCTTCCTGACTCAGCAAGTAGTCTTTCACCCGCTCAAAAAATTGACTGGCATCCTCAAACCGATGGAGTTTCATCTCACTCTCCTGAATTTTCGCTCCTCTTCGTAGCTCTTGACTCAACAGTTGCGCTATTCATTTGTTGTTGTAAGATAGCAAGTTGTGAAAATATGCTTTTCTCCATTTCACCAGCTTCCATTGTTTGCATCCAGTGCATCATAGATGAGATGATAAGTTCTTTAAGATAAGCGAAAGAAAAGCCATCCGTCTTCTCAGCAATTTGAGTTATTGTTGTTTCAGACAAGCGCATTGCAGGTTGAAATTTGTTGTTCCACAAGTTTATATATGCTACGCGCTCCGTCAAACTTGGTAACTCAAAGTAATATTTGCGGTCAAAGCGACTGGGACGCTCCAAAATTGCTGAATCTATACGTTCTGGATGATTAGTTGTCGCTAAAATCGCTATTCCTGTATTGACGGCAAAACCATCAAGTTCATTCAAAAAGAACGAGCGATTTTCCGCGTCTACCAGGGAATCAAGGTCTTCTAAAACTAGAATACACGGTGCGGACTGTCGCGCTCTTTGGAAGACTTGACGAATGTTGTGGTGAGGATTCTCGTACTCCGACTTTAAGCTTTTAACGTACAAGCACGATTGTTGCATCTTATTAATTAAAGCTTTGACGGCGTGAGTTTTGCCATTACCGGGAGAACCGATAAACAAAATTCCTCGCTTCCAAGGTAAACCACAATCTTCGTAAGTTTCTTGTGAATCAAAAAACTTTGCCAAGTCGTCTTGAATTTCTTGTTTAAGAGCGCTGGGCAAAATCAGATTATCAAAACTTGCGTTCTGAATTGACTCAAACAACTCTATATTTTTTGACCAATAACCCTCTTCAAATACCAAAATTTCGCTTCTAACTTCCGAGTTCCACTCACAAACAGCAGCAAAAAAGTTTTCAGCAATGTCTTTGCTGTCAGCCAAAATCCAATAAGCTCTGGTTTTACAATAACCATCCTGAAAACTTATGAGCAGGACATCTAAGTTATATCCTTCCCATGTCACCTCAAAGTTGCCATTTTCAGTAGAGTTATCAATTTTGTTTTCCATGCCATCCCAACCAGAAATAATCTGATTATGGATGTAGGTATCAGATGTTTTAATAGTACAGAAATTTGCCTCAGCGTACTTCTCTAAATCAAAAGCATAATCACTACCTTCTAGCAGTGCTTTTTTCGGATAAAGTGCTGCTAATTCCTGACTGACATAGTAGGTAATGGCGTTAGTAGGAAGGTTAAGTGCTTCTAAAATCAGTTGTTGAGTTTTCACGAGTTTAAGTGCTTTGAAATTTGTTGAAATACACGTTTATTTTAGGTAGGCAATGCCCACCCTACTTCTAAAGCGTATTGTCGGTTTCCTACTCCCTTCCCTGTGCATGATTACCTATTTTTTCTTGGCGCTCTTGGCGACGCCAGTCGCCTCTGTCGGGAAAGCCGTCATTCGCGCTGGCTCGTCTTGGCGGTTTTTTTAATAGGTAATCTTTTGGCGGAATAGGAGTAATTTGTTATCTTGTGGGAATAGACTTTCCTTACAATCTCTACAAAAGCTTTGAAACAAATTCCAGATATTTACTACAGAAGAATTCGCTTTTCTAACGTAAACATAATGACTTCAAGACGCTAGGCTGAGAAACCCATCCATTAAACAAATCGCTGCGTAAACTCACACATCAAATCCACTCTACCCTTACGTAACATTGCTGGGTCTAATCTTTCTGTGGTGTTGCAAGTCATCAATATCACTAACTGCTGCTGCATCTGAATACCAGCCTCATCAATCACACTTTGGTACAACGTCCCATCCAGCAAACTCAAAATATGTTCCGTTTTGTTACTGTATTGCGCCACCTCAGAAGCACGGTTTTGTGCTAGGTTATCAGCTTCATTAATAATGATACAAATTCTTTGTAAGTATGTTGGCGGGACAAAGTTGGCGATCGCATCATGATCCAAAATAAAAATCACATACCCCAAAGGCATTAAAATTTCTTTTGCGACTGCTTGCGTCCATGCAGTTTTACCCGTACCTGGTTCTCCATGTACCAAAACCGCTAACTGCTTCTGATTAAGAATCGCCTGCTGTACTGAATCAGTAAAGCCTTGAATATCCGTGGGGAAACTCCGAATGGGAAATTGACTGTTAACTTTACCCACACGACTTTGATATCCACTCAGCATAATTGCCAAGTCGTATGTCGCTTTGTTAACCAGTGGAGTCAGATTTTTTGCCATTAAAGTATACTGCCGCCGTCCTCTGTCAAAGGAATCTATTTGTAGCCAAACGTCATCCTTAGACCAGTAAGCATAAACGGTGTTAACAACGTCTAAACGCTCCCAGTTGACAAATTTCTCGACTGGCAGATAAAAATCCCGTTCCAAATAATATTGCGTGATGATATCAGGACGTCCCAACACATCTAAAACGCGTAACACAGTAATTTCTTGAAGACGATTAAGAACATAATCAATGGGAATACTGTTACGGCTGACAAATTGGACGATAGGCGTTTCCGTACTTAAAACGTCTTTGTAACGATGATCTGGTGTTAGGGGGTCGGGTGTGACGTAATTCCAAAATTTTTCTACTTCGTAGCGCGTATTATCAGATACGATATTTAAGAAATTAGCCCACCAAGTATAATTATTCCGTCCCAATACCTCAGCAATATTACTTGCTAGATTCAAACTTTTTTGAGTAAACTCCCGCGTGTCGTTAGACAACAGTTGCCATACAAACTCCCAGTCCAACTCTCTATGGAAGGGTCGCCAGCCAGTTGCTAGTAAGCTTTGACGGTTACTATTGGCAGGACCGCCTTCGTTGTTTCTATAGTATTCAAAGTCCATATTGTCAGTTGTGCAGCAGTATAACAGCTTTACAAATCGGTGCATTAAGCTTTACTCACGCACGATAGCATACTTAAAAGATATCCTCAGGCATGATTGTCATCATCATTTCTTTGCTGACTCCAGAAAATTTTACGAGTCTGTTTGCCTGCCTCTCAATTGTCTTTTCAAAGATATTTCTCACAAGCCTTCCATTTGATAATTTTGAATCCTGAATTTTGAATTAAGCATAAGCGCAAAGCGCAGGCTCCGCCAAGCGCGTAAGCTTCTCGCTCCGCGAGGCATGCGTAGCCTGCCCAAAGGGCTTAGCGGTGACACCTTCTTGTTTATGTATGCGCTCCTTCAGCAGCAACTAGACAAGCAAATTGATTGAGAAATTTTTGGTTTTTGTTTATTTTGCCTTTTATACTACTTATATACTACATTGTGTGTCAAGGAGCTAGACAAAAATTTTTCCATTTTTATACCATCAGAATAAATAAGGAGTGTTGAGGCGCGCTTTCTTTGTGCGGTATGAGGCTAAGAGGGTATGGGTGTAATATCATGTCCGGATGAACACTTATGAAAAACGAAGAACCTTACCCCAACCCTCTCCTTGCTAAGAACAGGGTTGGGGTGAAGTCAAGCAGGAATTATAAGTAATTAAGCGGACTTGATATAACCGATATTCTTCGCTTGCAGCCCTAAAAAGGCACTACACGCTACAAGCCAATACCCCAGTTCCTAAAGAGGTTAGTTAACTTTGTATAACAAAATGCCATGCAGATATGTATCTTCCAGGGTGTTACGTTAAATTATTATTAAATATATTAAGTACTTATGATTTATTTGCTAAACTTTTTATCCACTTTGCATATAATAAAAAAGTGTCTTCTCACTTTGTCTGCTTGAGGTATTCTTTCCTTGGAGCTAATTGGGTGAGCAAAGATCATCAACTTGACAGAGTTGAGACACGAGCCAGTCTAATGTGAGCGCCAACAGACCGCTCGCGGAATGCCTCGTTTGTTCTCTCAAGACAGATGATGAACATCATATGAATCTTATGGAGAAGAAATGGAACAGGCACAAGTCGCTATAAGTGATCAAAAGAAGCACAGATTCCAGTCGCCTTTAATATTAGCGGTTGAGGATAATGAAGATAACTTACTGTTGTTGAGTTATGCTCTTGAGTCGCTCGGTTGTAAGCTAATATGTCAAAAAGATAGTTTAACAACAGTACTTGTTGCCAAAGAGTATCAGCCAGACTTGATACTGCTAGATATTTTGTTACCTGGTGTGAGTGGGATTGATATTGTGCGTTCTCTGAAACAGGAACCGCTAACGAGTAACATTGCAGCTATTGCAGTGACAGCATTGGCTAGTGCGGAAGACAGAGAACACATCCTCAATGCAGGTTTCAACGACTACATCAGTAAGCCTTATATGATAGAAGACCTAGAAGCTCTAGTTCGCCGCTACCTCTGTAAGAAATTGAATCCAAATTCAGTCTTTGACTTATGTCAGGATGAATCATAATCATGCAGATTTTGGAGTCAAACTTGTGTCCGATAAAGTTCTTCTCCTTGCCTTGTGATTTGGAGTCGGAGTGCGAACAGTAGGTGTATCCGTCAACACAGCAATAATACCAGTACGACCAGTCTCTAATGTGGCATCGCTGAGTATTTCTACAACTGTAACATTTAAAGTTTCTTCAATCAGTGCTTTGAGTTGTGGCTGAATAGCATCATCTAAATCTGAGCGAACCTGTTCAGCCAGTTCTAGGCGACCGGTTTGAGCCAGCAAGAGTTCTGGTGCTGTGATCGAACCTTCCATGACAATCACTACATTTTGCTCTGATAGCTGACAGATCACCTTAGTGGGTTGATGTCCAAGTTGGTCACGATACAGAGCTTGAATACGTTGTGCTAATGTTCTTTCTACTTGACCGCGAGTTGGTGTTGATGTACTCATGTGTTTCTTTTTCCTAGAAATTTAGACCACTAACGACAAGCCACAAAGTCATGTGATGAATTATGAGTTACTTAACTTCTGACGCGCCAGTCATATTTGCTTGGAGTTAAAACCCCAAACTACATCTGTTTACCTTTTAAGTTGTCGTTAGCAGTGTAGGTTTATCATTAAGTGTAAAAGAACTCAGGAATCCCTAATTACTGATAAAATTATATTGGGAAGAATTGCGGAAACTCACCATCCGAATGCAGTATTTCTCAAAAATTTCTGTTTCACCTCTTGGCATAAGCGCTGATAAGTATATTCAGCCGAAAGCTGCAATGGCGTAGAGCGCACTGCGGTAGTGCGCAGCACAGGCAACATTAACAAAGTAGCGTTTTTGCTACCCAGAAGGCAAGCGCAACTCACGCCGAGCACGCAGCCTTTGGAATGAGAGTTACATTCAAGCTTGCTTCGGTAAACGTACAGCGAAGACACTACCCTTGCCAAGTTCAGAAAAAACCTCGATATTTCCCTTGTGTGATTCAATGATCCGGCTAGATAGATGCAATCCCAAGCCGCTACCAGCACGTTTGTTTTTACCTTGGCGAAAGCGCTCAAAGATTTTTCCTTGGTCTTCTTTTGCTATACCGTATCCTGTATCTTGTACCTCAATGATCACCCAAGAATTACCGTGAGGGTTTGCGGGTGTTTCCGAAACAGTAATATTTACACTTCCTGTATCTGTAAACTTAATAGCATTACCTATAAGATTGCTGATCACGCGGCGTAATTCTAGGCGATCGCCCATAACCACACCAGCAGTTTTATCTTGTGGGTCTAACTTGCTCTTGTCTACATTCACAGCCAACCCTTTCTCCATTGCAAGAGAACTGAGTTCTTGAACAACTTCTTCAACCAAAAGCCCCATATTACAGCTTTCCATTTGCAAAGTCTTTTTCCCTGCCTCGAAGCGGTAGACTTCTAGGAGGTTGTTCACCATTTGCAACAAATTTTGGTTGCTGCGCATCATGGCGGATATAGCGGATTTCATGTCCTCAGAAATTGGGCAAAATGTTTCTTGCTCAAATAAAAGCAGCATCCGATCTGCCGCTACTAAGGGAGTTCGCAAATCGTGAGTCAGACGTGAAACAAAGTCCTCGCGTTGGCGTGCCATTTTTTGTTGTTCATCAATACTGTGTTTGAGTCGCAGCATTGATCGCACTCTTGCCAGTAACTCCTCATGATTAAATGGTTTGCGAATAAAATCATCGGCTCCTGCATCCAAGCCTTCGACAACACTTGCATCGTGATGTGCCGTTATCAGCAGTATTGGAATATATGATATTTCTGGATTCTTACGAATGCGGCGTGTCACTTCATAGCCATCCATTCCCGGCATCATGACATCTAGCAGAATCAGATCGGGTGGAGACTGAACAACTTGCTCTAAAGCATCCATACCATTGTCTACTAACCCAACTTCATATCCTTCAACCTCTAAAATTGTCTGTAGCAACACGAGATTATCAGGATTATCATCAACGGCAAGTATACGTTCTACTTTAGAAGCTTCTTCGTCTAACATAGTGATTTGCTTTATAGAGAATAAAAATTTATAGTTTGATTTCCGTTTTCTATTTTAGAATTACCTGTCTCTACTCTTGTTTTGCAGACCTTCTTGAGCAAAGTGAGAAATTTCCTGCTTCCAAAAACTTTTTTTGGCGGACGCAGGAGTATTTGATGCCCCATCTGCACCGTGTTGCATTGAGGATGATATTTGACGGGGGAGTTGAATCCGAAACACAGAACCTTGACCTAACTGACTTTCAACGGTGATGTTACCGCCCATCATTTGCAGCAGCGCTTTTATGATTGGCAAACCCAGTCCTGTTCCAGGATACTTGCGAGTGGTACTTTGATCAACTTGCCGGAAAGCTTCAAAAATATTTTCGAGATCCGCAGGAGCAATACCGATACCAGTATCGCAAACGGCAATTTCCACTTGATTTCCTGGCACTTCCTTAAGTTCAACTGCAATACTGCCAGACTCTGTAAACTTGATGGCGTTTGAGAGCAGGTTTGTTAAAATCTGTCGTATACGAGTTGGATCATTAAACACGACAAGGTTTTGCAACTCAATTTGAATCAACAAAGACAGATTTTTTTCCTCTGCTAGAGAACGCATCTCTTGCACGGTAGCATTGACGAGCTTTGACAAATCAAAGATTTCTGGTTTTAAATCTAACCTTCCTGCCTCTAGTTTAGAAAAGTCGAGAACTTCATTGAGCAGCATCAGCAAATGCTTGCCATTGTTGAAGATACGCTGTATCATGTCTTGTTGCTTATCTGTCAGTTCACCACACTTAGGACGCAACAAGAGCTGAGAAAACCCAATGATCGCATTCATGGGAGTCCGCAATTCATGAGACATTGTTGCCAAAAACTGCGACTTCAGCCGTGATGCTTCAATCAGTTTCAAATTTTGTAGTTCTATATGTCGCCGCTGTGCTTCCAGTTCCTGGTTCTTACGAATGAGTAGCGAATTACTTTCGCGCAGTTGTTGATTTGCTAAAGCAACCTGCATTTCTGCGCGGTGAACCCGGATGGCATTGCGCAAAATCTGTGCCAAGATTTCTGATGATAACCGCGACTTGGAGAGATAATCGCTAGCACCTGCTTTCATCAGTTCAACTGCTATCTGGTCGTCTCCTTGACCTGTGAGGACGATAACAGGCACTCTGATATTATTGGAACGTAGGTTTTGCAGCAGGCTTAAACCATCTTGGTCTGGTAAGCGATAGTCAAGAAATACACAGTCATACGAAGTACCATTATTTAGGAGAGCGATCGCACTTTTGCCATCGCCCACCTCAGACAGTTCCATTTCAACGCCTGCTTTGGTAAGCGCACGACGCACTGCGATTCGGTCTACTTCGTCATCGTCTACTACTAAAATTTTGAGTTTCTCTTCCATTACTTCTAGCCATTGCCATGAAACACACTATTTTTCTTTATATCAGTTATCTTTTCTGAGCAAATGTCTAAGATTTTATTGTTAGAAGTTGCTTTAAAAAAAATTTAGTTAAATTTTATAGTCGAAGAAGGCTAGTTAAACAACCAACAATTGATCACTAACAACACTCTTTGGTGAGCTCAAACCTCAAATTGCCCCAATTATTAGCTTATGGCATTTCGCACAATGTCCAATACTTATTTAGCGTTGCCATCAGTTCAATAAAGTTTGCGAAAGTCACAGGCTTAAGGATATAGCCAGCAACGTTGAGGTTGTACGCTTCTACCCGGTCTTTATCTTGGTTTGAGGTGGTCATAACTACCACAGGGGTTGGTTTTAATTGAGGGTCAGAACGTAATTTTTGCAGGAACTCTATTCCTCCCATTTTTGGCATATTTAAGTCTAGTAAAATCAAGCGTCGCTCTACAGGAACCTCGGGCGGTTCACCGTTTTTGCTACGCAACATTGCTAGCGCCTCAATTCCATTGGTAGCAACATAAAGTGGATTATTAATATTTACTTTCTTGAATGCCCGCTCTACATTCATGACATCAACTTCGTCATCCTCCACAAGTAGTATGTTAATCACTTTTTCTGACATTTCCTTTGATTGAATACAACTTGTTTGCTCTACATTCCAGCGGATTGATAAAAATTACTGGAATTAAGATGGCAGATAATTGCCTCTAAATGTGTCATAGCACTAAAGCACTAGGACAAACAGCCCAACTGGGCTGAAAATGATTATCTAAAAACCAGAGACAGCCAAATCAGAGTAAAAGAAAATACCCCCTTTAGCTCATCACAATTTTAGACACACACTAATGCATCCGTCTTCAGCCCTTGGTCAGAAGTACATATCAACTCCCCACAAGAGTGTCAACAGCCCTTCGGGGAGGGGAAAGGTTAAAGGGAAAAGGGGAAAGGGAAGAATTTTCCCCTTTTCCACAAACCCCTTCCCCTTTTCCTTACAACTAACTGGCATCAAGTCTATTGAAGTGGTTGCTTGAGCCAAGTGAAGCGGAAAGTGCTTCCTACTCCTAAGAGCGATTCTAAGGTAATGGTACTGCCTTCTGTTTCAATTATTTTCTTAACAATTGCCAAACCAATTCCTGTGCTTTCTTTTTGGTCGCGAGCTTGTAGCGTTTGGAAGATTTGAAAGACCTTATCATAATACTCAGGGGCAATGCCGGGACCATCGTCACAGACAGCAAATTCATAGTACTGTCCTTGGTCTAGTACGGAAACTTTCACATGACCATCTGTTCTGTTGTGGTGCTTAATCGCATTACCAATCAAGTTGCTAAACACTTGGAAAAGAGGTAGTCGCTTGGTCACAAAGCTAGGCATTCCTGGTTCCACCTCCAGAGTGAAAGTTTCTGGCGGGTCGAGCAAGTCAATCACTTCCCTCAGCAATGCGTTAACATTCACCATTGACGATGGAGTTTGAGTGCGTCCAACTCGTGAATAGTCTAGCAAACCGTTGATCAGCCCTTCCATGCGGCTGACTCGCCCTCGTAACAGGCGCATCTGGTGTTGGTTTTCCTCTGGAAGTGTATCTGCGAGGTCTTCTTCTATCCATTCTGAGAGGCTGGCGATCGCCCGCAACGGTGCTTTCAAGTCATGAGATGTTACATAGGCAAATTGGTCAAGTTCATCATTGCGTTTTTTCAACAATGTCGTCGTTTGCGCCAAGATTGTATTGATGCGCGTGAGTTCTTCTGCTCTTTGCTGGAGAGCAATTTCTACTTCCTTGCGATCGCTAATATCAATACACGAACCAATGTACCCAGCAAAACTGCCATCTGGATTCCACCTGGGAGTCCCTTTATCTAAAATCCAGCCATATTCACCATCAAAACGTCTGAGGCGGTATTCACGCGTGTACGATTCCCTAGCATCAAACGCAGTAATATATGTCTCTAAACAATGCTCGATATCTTCAGGATGCACTCCTTGAGTCCAACCATTGCCTAGTTCTTGTTCGATTGTGCGTCCGGTAAATTCCAACCAACCACTATTAAAGTAAGTACGCAGCGTATCCGAACCAGACACCCAAATCATCACCGGAGCATTTTCTGCCATCGCTTGGAATCTTTTCTCGCTTTCCCGCAACGCTTGTTCTGACTGCTTGCGCTCAGTAATATCTGTAACTGTCCCAACGTAGCCAATCACCTGACCATCATCCTCAGTTTCTGGCACTGCTTGTGAAAACACCCAATTTATCCTGCCATTTGGATGGACAAAGCGAAACTCATACTCAAATGGCAGGTATTCTGGAATAATTTGCTTGACTTGCGAGTCGATACGCTCTAAATCTTCTGGATAAACAGCAGATCGCCAACCTTTTCCCAGAGCATCTTCTAGAGAAAGTCCAGCAATTTCACACCATCGTTCATTAACATAATGACAGTTTCCTGACAAATCTGTCCGAAAAATCCCCACAGGCGACACTTGTGCTAGAGTTGCCCACCTGCGCTCACTTTCTTGCAACGCCCGTTGGGCTTGCTTGCGCCCAGTAATATTATCAAAGGCAATTCCAACACACCGATTTGGTAATGGAAACACTTTAACGCTGAAATAGCTACCTAGTATGCGTTCATCGCCGTAATAAACTTCATACTGGTCTATTGCTCGACCAAAATAGGCAACCTCTGCGTACAGTTCCAAAGATGTTCTCCTTTGCACCAGCATATTCGGAAAACAATCAACAATTTGCTTGCCAACATCTTGTTCGAGAGATATTCCAGTCAGGCGCGATGCAGCAGGGTTTGTAGTCACTAACCGCAACGAGGTAATATCGTTCGGGTCTTCTAAATGCCACACAACCAAGCCGAATTGCATATTATTGACAATATCCCTGTAAAGTTGGTGTTGTCCGTTCAGTGCCTCCAACTGTACTTGGGCTTGTTCACGCTGCAATTGTTGAACAATTCGGTGATTTGGCGAATGCTCTAAATTCCCATTGGGGGAGAAATGCGACCTTCTGCAACTAATAATACTATCTGCCCAGTTTCATCTCGCAATGGGTTAATATAGAAGTCAACAGTTGTGAGTGCATTGTTTGAGCGAGCGGCATTGACTTGACAGCGAATGCATTTTCCTTTGGCTGCATGAGCAATTGCTTCTCGTAGGATTGTCTGATCTGCTGAGATATCGCACCAGTTCACTTCCCAAAAGAAGCGACCAATCACTTGGGCGTTCGTCAGCCTCCAAATTCGAAGGCTGTTTGATTAGCTTCAACGAGAGTGCCATCTGGCTTCATTAATCCCATAAATTGAAAGGTCTGGTTGAAGATGGCACGAAAACGTAGCTCACTTTCTCGTAAAGCTGCTTCGACCTGCTCTAATTTCTCTGTATTGGTGTCAGCAGGTTTGAAATATTGAACCATACCTTTGTTTTTTGTTAATTTTTCTTAAAGATGATAGAAAATAAGCGTTATAGTTGAATTTTCAGCCATAGTAATTTAGTAGCTAAAAACGAGTAACAAATGCCTAATTAGGAGCCAATGACTGGGAAAGACACATTCTTCGATCAAAGGTAATCGCTTTCATCCGTCTGGTAAATAGGTAGTTGCGTCATCTGAGGGGTACCAGTTGGAATGTGTACAAGTATTTCATAATATTTCATAAATATTCCATATATCCCAAGCTAGATATTAGCCTGTGTCAAATGGGAGGAAGATAGTAAGCTCCTTATTTCTATCGGTGGATGCAAGTTTGATAAAATATCATCTATCTTTGGTTTTGGAAAATAAAAGAAACAGTTTGCAAAAGGTCGGCTCTCGACAGATGCAATTTACAGAGAGTGAGTGTAGCAATGAGTGAAATTAGTATCGTTTTAATTGAAGATCATGACCTGACAAGAATGGGGCTAAAGGCTGCACTACAGTCAAATAGCACACTTCGAGTTGTTGGTGAAGCACCAAATGGGACCAAAGGGCTGAAACTTTTGGAAACAGCTAAGCCAGATGTAGCTGTTGTGGATATTGGTTTACCTGACATAGATGGAATTGAACTCACCAGAAGATTCAGACAGTACCAAACAGAAACAAATGATTCATCAACGAAAATCCTTGTTCTGACAATGGATCATTCAGAAGATGCTGTACTTGCGGCTTTTGCAGCCGGTGCTGACTCATATTACATGAAGGATACAAGCATCGATAAGTTGACGGAAGCAATCCAAGCGACTCACACAGGTAACTCTTGGATCGATCCGGCGATCGCTAACGTGGTGCTGCAGCAAATGCGGCAAGGTATCCCAGAAAACCAGGCATCTGATAAGCCCAAGACTGTAAAAATTGAGGCCCTGTCATCTGAGTACGAGCAAGTTTTAGAAACTTATCCACTCACGCAACGAGAACTGGAAATTTTAGAATTGATTGTCGCTGGGTGTAGCAACGGACAGATTGCTGAAAAACTATATATCACAGTTGGTACCGTTAAGACCCATGTTCGCAACATTCTGAATAAACTGTGTGCCGATGATCGTACCCAAGCTGCTGTTCGCGCTTTACGTTCTGGCTTAGTCGCATGAAGCATATACTGATTTTGGATTGAGTCTTGTCAATCATCAAATTAGCCCAACGTGAATCACTTTCCTCAGCACCCTACTCTCAAGAGGAAATGCACTGTAGAATTTTGACAATTGCAGTCACAATCTGATCACAGATTGAAATTCCCAACAAAAGTGCGCATACAAGAGTGCCTATAACCTTTAAGTTGAGTGATGAACACGAGTTCAAACACTCTAATCTACTTTGCACTTCCTCTGACGTGCTAGGTTCAATATTCAGTCTTCCAAACACTCACTTGAGTACAGTGTGTCGTAGTGTGAATGCCAATTTGTAGATTTAGCGGTTTTCTTTTATCATTTCTCCTCTTGTCTGTTGTTTTGACTTATGACGAATGACTTTTATAAACCATCAATGGCATTTACCACCGAAGAAATAAGAACTTGGTTTACGTCCTAGATAGCATTTAACTTTCGGACTCATATTTTGCAGCCTTCTCAATAATTTCTCATATCAGCCAAAAACTTCCAGTTTTTGGCTGATAATTTATTTATATTTTCATAAAATTATATTCTTGCTAAATACCTCCAAAGTTTTATATAAGAACTTTCGATATCAGCCAAAAGTTAAGAATTTTTACCAGGAATCCAGCTAGTGCAATCGGTCAGTTTTACCTGATTAAAAATATTGATAAGCAAAAGTATATTTAATTTGAATATAATACAATCCCGTTCAGTGAAGGGTAATTTGTGACAATTTCATAAGTGTAGTGAAAGTGCATACTACGTCTCTACAGAAATCATTAGGCTTTATTTCTAACAGTTATCTCTTGCGACGGAATCGTTACTGGACTTGCGATAGAAGAGCGGTTTAGTTTGAATTGATAAATTAAAGATGGTAGTGTTAAGGAATTGGAGAATAAAAATATGAACATTATTGCTTGGATAGTTCTTGGTCTTATAGCTGGCGCAATTGGTAAAGCTATTTATCCTGGTCGTCAAGGTGGTGGAATTCTTTCCACGATGATTTTAGGTATTATTGGAGCATTTGTTGGAGGTAGCATAGTTAGCTTGTTACAGACAGGAACAATCCAACTAACTGCAGCTACCCTGAGTATTCCTGGTTTGATTGTTGCTATCATTGGCGCAATGATTGCCATTTTCATATGGGGCTTAATCACTAGTCGCAGCGCTGTTTAGCTTGATGATAGTAGAAACAATGGTTAGAGCCGATTTTTTAGGGCTAACCTTTTTTTGCTCCAAACTATCAAAATACTCCACTGTGTGATGTAGTTATACACAGTGGAGTATTTCATAAAAAATTCCGTCACTAAACCTTTTAACTGAGCTACGCCAATAGACTATTCTAAAACTTTCTTCACCTCATCTTTTAAATTCTCAGTAGTGTGAATAACTTGGGCTTCAGCTTGCTTGGCTTGACCCTCAGCCTTATCTTGCGGATTGCCACTCAAGTCACCAACTACCTCTTGAATTTTGCCTTCGATATTTTTTGCTGTTGCTTCTATTCTCTTCTCAACGCTCATATCGTACCTCTTCTCTTAGCTATTATTTCTCCATATCAAACAAAATATCAGGATTTGCTTTGCTAGGTACCTATCAGAAGAAAGATTTAATGCATAAAAAAAGCACAATTTTATTAATTTCTCTAAAAAAATTACTTAATATAAAGTAATATAAAGTCCTATCTCAAAATAGATGCAAGTAACAAATATCAGTAAAGTAAGATAAAGAAATATCTTTTCCGGATTCAACGTTGTCAAAATTTCCTAATAAGTGGGCTGTGAGGAAATAAATGTAGACCTTTAAGGGACTTCCAAATAAAAAAATATCCCAAATTTTCTTGTGGGATGGGTGTCCCCACCCGTCCTTTGTATTCAGGGTGGGCTTTCCTGCCCAACGCCAGTCGGCTCTGTCGGGAAAGCCGTCATTCGCGCTGGCTCCCCCACAAGATGGATAATTTATTTCTTGGAAATCCTTAAGGAAAGATAAAGGCTAATTTGTTGCTCAGGATAAATACGTTCCGGGACTGGGTACTGGGTATTGGGGACTCGCAACTGTGTACTGGACAATACTCTTCAAGGGTTCCTAATCCCTAATCCCCAATTCCTAATCCCCAATCGCTTTTACCATAAAAGAAAGTACTGATGACAAGCAAAGTATGGGTGTAGGAAGAAAGCGTAGAAAAAATGTATGGGTCAATGAGATTAATGACATTATTCGGGGTGTATGTGGAGGTTTTTTATTTGGCATTCCTTTGCTCTACACAATGGAGGTTTGGTGGATAGGATCACTGGCAAAACCTTCAATGATGATGTTGGCGATCGCACTAACGTTCGTTGTGATTTTCCTACTTAACCGCACAGAAGGTTTTCGCAGAAGCAGACGGAACTCACCAGCTTATGCATCAGTCACAGATACTGTAGAAGCAATAGCGATTGGATTGACTTGCTCCGCCTTTGTGCTGTTGTTACTCCAAGAACTAACACCTGAAACTCCCCTAAAAGAAGCCTTGGGTAAAATTGTCTTTGAAGGTGTACCATTTACCTTAGGTGTGGCATTAGCCAACCAGTTTTTAGGAGACACTCGTGATCCGAATGCTCAAGGACGAACGGGCGCTCAAGCAAATGACGAAATCACAAAGAAACCAGACGAATTATCTGCTACCTTTGCCGATATAGGTGCAACCTTGATTGGTGCAACTGTCATTGCATTTAACATCGCGCCAACAGATGAGATTCCTATGTTAGCAGCAGCAGTGACACCGCCTTGGCTCTTGGCAATTATTGCTACATCTGTGCTCATTTCCTATGGCATAGTGTTTGAAGCAGGCTTTTCAGATCAGCAAAAGCGCAGACAGCAACAAGGAATTTTCCAACGACCTATAAGCGAAACTGTGATGGCATACTTGGTTTCACTGGTAGCAGCAGCTTTTATGTTGTGGTTCTTTCAAAAATTAACTTTTGACGACCCTTGGAACATTTGGTTGGAACACACTTTGCTGCTGGGATTACCTGGAACTATCGGGGGTGCAGCAGGAAGGTTAGCAGTATGAGCCAAATAAATGAACAACCGCAATCAAAGAGAACACCTGCTGAATGGGTAACTTTTAGTGCTGCCTCATTCATCTTAGCAACGGTTGTCGGTTTGGTTGGTTATACTTGGCTTAACGACAAGCATGAACCTCCTATCCTTTCTGTCAGCAATAAACAAACAATTCGTGAAATTGATGGACAGTTTTATGTTCCTTTTGAAGTCGTTAATACTGGAGGAGAAACGGCTGAGTCGATTCAAATTATGGCTCAGTTGCGGATTAACGGCGGAGTAGAAGAAACGGGCGATATGCAGATTGACTTTCTATCTAGTGGCGAAAAGGAAAAAGGAGCCTTTATCTTCAGCCATGACCCGCGTCAGGGTCAGTTAACAATAAGAGTTTCTAGTTATAAATTGCCCTAAGTCAAAAGTTAAAAATCAAAAGTTAAAAGTCAAAAGTCAAAAGTCAAAAGTGAAAACTCAAGAGTCAAGAACTTTTTGACTAATGAGTCATGACTAATGACTAATGACTAATGACTAAACATTTGCTTTTGCCTTGGAAAAAACGCCATTCTCATCTTCATCATATTGCTGATGAATTGTATCCCAAGCTGCGTGTTCAGCCTTCGTTTGATCATTTGTCTCATTGAGTACAGTGTTATAGCGCTCAATGAATTTATGCTGAGCTTCCACAGAAAGATGAGAGCGAACCTCAGGAGACAAATCCTCTGGGGTGTTGCAACCACTGGTACAAGCACGAGCCAGGGTTGTCTCAATTGTATGCACTTCTTCGCCACCAGCACTCTCGATCAGCAATTGGAATTCTCCACCGCGATCGCCAGCAACTTCTGCCATCACTAAAAACTCACCAGCCTGCAAGCGGGTTTGGTAAACCGCTGCTTTGTCTTCTGGCATTCCCAATGTGGTGAGAACAGATACCAAACCAGCCCCTGCACTGCCGGCGATCGCTCCACTTGCGGCTCCTAGCAAGACTGCACCAATAGGACCTGCTGCTACAATCGGACCGACAAAAGGAATGAACAGTACGCCTACACCTGTAAGTAAGCTGAGGAAGGAACCGAACAAGGAACCAAAGATTGCCCCGGTTCTCAAACCTCCGAGAATCACGTCTTTCTTAGTAATAAAGCCAGCAATTCGAGTTTCTGACTGGAAGTTTCTGCCCAATACCGAGATATGATCCCTGGACACACCTCGGTCTAGTAAACGCCGAATCACATCATCAACTTGCTTCTGTTCTTTAAAAACAGCTGAGATGGTACGTTCTGCTGTATATGTTTCAGGCACTTAAAGACTCCTTGAATTTTGCTTTTCCAGTCGGCAGACTGAGGGGGGGTAGATGCGGTAGATGCACAAAACCTCAGTCTGCCATTGTCAACAAGAGACGCTATGCTTTGGGTTAAATCTGCTGCTGGCTACACGCCTACAGGGGTTTTGGTTTCTGCTATCTGGTTAGAACCGTCTGCTTGCAGTGACTGCCCTTCAATAAAGGAGCGCAGCATCCAAGCCATCTGCTCATGCCCTTCCATCAGTCCTGTCAGGAAGTCAGAGGTTCCCTGATCGTGGAACTGCTCAGCAGTCTGATCCACATGATCACGCAGGTTCCGAATAACTTGCTCGTGGTCATCTACCAGTCGAGCCACCATGCCAGTTGCTGTGGGAACGTTACCACCTTCTTCCTTGAGAGTCGCAATTTTGAGAAATCCTTCCAATGTACCAACAGGGTACCCGCCCAAGGCACGAACCCGCTCAGCTACGGCATCGATAGTTTCAGTCAGTGCTTGGTAATGCTCTTCCCAAATTTGGTGCAGGCTGCGGAACTGAGGTCCAACAACATCCCAGTGGAACTTTTTCGTTTTCACCAACAGTACATAGGCGTCTGCCAAATCTTGATTCAACAGATTAATCACACCTTGACGTTGTTCTTCCGTCAAACCAATGTTTATCTTGCGCATTACTTTAAATCCCTCAGCGAGCTTCTTTACTAACCTTCACAAATTCCATCCCCTACAATCATCAACCAAAGGAAGGATTGTACTTTTTTCATCAAGAGGAAAAATCAGACTTTTCTCATTAAATAGAAATAGACATCTTGACTAGGCAATCAAGATGTCTACTAAACGGTGATAACTATGCAAACTGCTCAAAACGCTAGAACATTGAGCAATAATTTATTTGTCACACCCACTTTCAAAACACACTGTCGCTAAAAACGATGAAATGCAGGTTACTTGTTACCTGTGAGTTTACCCAACGCGTTCTTAACTTGATCTTCCACTGTGGTTGCTTGTGCAGAATTCTCAGGACGCTTCATCTTCTCAATATCAGCAGCTCCCTGAATCTCGTTAAGTCCCTCGTTTGATCTCCGTTGTGTCTCTTCCAATCCTGGAGGTGCTTCTGTAGATAGTTGGTCTGTTTCTTTCTGAATTCCAGTTAGCTGTGTAACCTCATCTTCAGGATTGCTTGTTGTGCTACCGATCGTCGCAGAAGCGGGCAAAGCATAAGAGAAAATTAGTAAGGCACAAGTAAATGCCACAATGATAAAACGCACTGGACGCAACATAGATAAACCAAAACCAATATTCTTCATTTAAACTCCTCCAAAAATTAAGCCATCCAACACTCACGCCTGGTTACACCCTTGGCTGACAAGCATCATAAATACTGTCTGTTGTGAATCTTGGATACACTCTAGCTTACCCAATTTGGTATCTCTCGAGAAAGTTTTGAGCAGTGGTTGCAAAACAATCTTAACTTTCAACACAGAAGCGTATGCTTTAATTTTGTCAATTTGAGTGTTAAAATATAGCTGCGCTTCTATTTTTACTTGCTTGATTGCTGCTACCAACGAGATTTCGTTAAGGGTCAGGCTAATCTTCTTTCTACTTTGAATAAACAGACATATGAATCAACCTGTAGACTGAAATTTTATTTCTGTACTGCTATCCAGAATCAACCTACAGGTAGATAAAAATTGTGCAATTTTGGCGGGTTAAGCTCTAATTGCTAATTGCATTAACTATGTAGTTATTACTAATATAGTAAACAATCTTAATATATAAAATTCCTATGTAAAATTTTTATTTTTTAACAACAAACAGTAGATACAACCACTAACTATCTAATAGCTACGTCCGGCTATATAAATAAAATGCTGGTTCTCTGTTGCTGTACTGAGCATTTGTCCCCAGCAACTCTCTCGCTTTTCATAGGACAAATTAGTGAGGTATTCGTCTGGTATGATGCGACAATATGTCGTTCGCCAAGTATCTACCTCAACTCTCGCGATCGCACGGAGTGCCCGCATAATAGCGATGGCACGGAGTGCCCGCCGTAGGCGATCGCGCTATGCATCATCTAACCTTGCTTCTCTCACAATCATAAAAATCTGTGTTTATCGTAACGGTGCAGGAGTTGCACCTGCTGATGTGAGGCTTATGAAACATCGAATCGCTTTTAGCTTTCAGCCTCATTGCTGAAAGCTAAAAGCTGATTATTCGCTCATGACAGAGGCTTTGTGTTGAGCTTGTTGCCAAAGTTTGTAAAGGAAGAACTCAGTAACTTCACTGATCGCCGTAACAAACACACCCTCAGCATCCTGAGAACCATTTGATAGCCAACAACCCCGCAGAGTGACTTCCAGACATTCGTGATCACAAGCGCATAGAGCAATGATTTCACTGTCTTCTTTTTTAACAAGAGTCTTAAGCATTTCTACTCCTGACAAATGAACAGGAAGCAAAAAGGAAGCAGTACTGGGTTCAACGCATAGACATTGACCGACTCGCACTGCCAAAATCACTCGCGCTTGCACCCATTCTTCCAGCGATTGAAGCTAACATTCTAAACAAAAGCTTGTTTCGGTGTATGTTAATTTCAGCATTCCTTATGCTCTCCTGTTATTCCAGGTTTGCTTGCACATTCTGCTTTGGATGTCCAAGTCTAGTGGCTCAGCCTTATTCGCCACTAACAGTACAATCGCCCGCTTAATATTAACCCGACACAGTGGCAAGTAATTTTGAAAAAACACCACCACTGATTGCTCTAAAACTTGCATCACGCTTGTCACAGCTTGACTCCTTATAAACAAACCCCCGCTTCTTGTTTGCTGGAAGCGGGGGTTAGAATTTGACCTTTAAGTCTTCTGTTTCGATATCGGTACAGCATTCTGTTGTCTGTACCTCCCGCTTCGTTGTTCTAGTTTTGGTACTGCATTCAGTACACCAACAATGGCATGTCGAGACTCATCATTACCCTGTGTGAGTTGCCATTTATTGGGGCTACCGTCTCCCATAAATAAAATACTCCACTCCCACAGCGGCTGATTTCCAACGAAATCGGCAGTTGGCAACACGCAAGGAAGTAGAGTATGGGGTAAACGGATTTCACAGAAAATTTCACCTATTGAACATTCCTTTAAACATACTACACTTGTATTACTATCCTGTCCATACTTTAAGGAGAAAAAGTGATGCATACAATAGCTCGCACACCAACCACCGACATGGAAGTCACCAGCATCCGCCTAGAACGGGAATTGAAAGATAAACTCAAAGAACTCGCTGGGAATCAGGGATATCAAGCCCTGATTCGAGACATCCTCTGGAATTACGTCCAGCAAAAATCAGGTGAGTGGAAACCCCGATTTTCGCGAGCCGATATTCGCGCTAGCATAGCCGCAACAGCACAACAAGAAGAACGCTGTGTACTCACAGGTCAACTCATTGCGCCGAAACAACCGATGTTGCTAGGACTTACAAGAAATGGCGATATGGTTCCTCTAAGTGTCGAGAGTTTAGCTGCTTAAACTTTTGTTCAAGTGAATGCAGCCTAGTTGCGCCATGTGATATTGCAACTAGGCTGCATTCATTTTTGGCTCTATGGGGAACTCACCGATCCGCACGTAAGTGCTTGCGCGCACACTGAGCGCAGAGCGCCCCTGAAGCGGCGTACGCGCAGCGTCTGGGCTACTGAGAAGGCATAGGACATAGTGGGGATTAGGGGCGAGAGGGAAAGGGATCCTTAGGGTTATGACAACTATTCATCCGGACTTGATATGATGCTGTTTCGGCAGCAGGAGATCCAACAACAGTTGATGAAAACCTAAATATGAGAAAAATATGAAAAAAAAGTAAAATATTGTAAAGAATATGAGTCAGAGAATAACGCCTAAGAAAATTTTTGGCTGTTTGGGGGAGTTGACCATAAAGGATCTGTGAAGCCTTACGCTCTCCAGTATTTTCTTTTCGCTAGTTCAGTCGGTTCTTACTGATTCAACAGAAGGATAGCGTGAAAAAAATATTACTTTTTTTATTTTTTGAGATCAGTGTTAACGCGGATTAAATTTATGAGATTTTAGCTTGAATTCCAGAGAAATTACGGTTTATGTATAAAGGCAGACAGGATATCCTATCTCAAGGTGAGTAAGTCATTGAAGGTGAAGAACACCCAACCATTCTTTGGCTACAGCATCTTAAATAGATAGATTTTTAATTTTATTTCTTTAAAAATAAATAGGTTGTTTAAGATACGAAGCATTTCATCATTTCGATTGGTCATCTCAAATAGAAAGGGGCTATAACAGGTGAGAGATAGTTTTAAGAAAAGATTTGCAATTCATCATGGTGCAGTAGCACAAGCTTTGGGTGAAATATGCCGAGAGGTTGCTTACGAAGAAAATCAGATCAATATTCAAGAGTGTGCCAAGAATGAACAAGCCTTTATTGCCATCAAAGCGCCTAGATGAAGTAGATCGACAAAAACAATACCCGCATGGAGCGCTGATGCAGCATCAGGAAGAACCTGCCTACCACTTAGTACAAAAAATTAATAAAATCATCGCCAGTAGCTCAACTCCAAAAAGGATGCTGCAAGATATTGCTAAAGTGCTAGGAGTTGCCTTTAAAGTAGATTGGTGTAGTTTAGTGACAGTATCACTTGAGGTGTCGAGCGAGGCAATCACGGCTAATTGGTCTGTCCAAGAGAATTTAGAGTTGTCTGAAACAGATGAAATGTTCTCTAGTGCGCAGCAATTAGACTTACCAGTGATGGAATGCGCTTCTGAAACATTGACTATTGAGGATATTTCAACAATTCAAAAAAGTTTGGCAATTGGGCGTCAATCTTTGCCACTGACTATAAAGGCAAAGGCTGTTTTGGCAATCCCGACTCGGTTTGGTGGTAAAAATAACGGCGTTATTGGTTTAATCAAATCGCAGCCATACAATTGGACTGAATCCGAAAAAAAACTATTAAATGCAGTAGAACCGTGTTGCGCGATCGCATTTTCTCAAGTCGCACAAGCACAGCAGATTGCTGGTCAAAATCAGTACGTGCAAACTTATGTCCAGCATCAAAGCTTGATCAAGCAACTCACTGTACTTAGTCGTAGCAACCTGGAGTTAAATCAAATGCTTCAGTTAGCGCTTGCTTCCACAGCAGAAGCTCTGCAAGCGGATCGTGGTTTACTGATACTACTAAAATATACTGATCCGTTGTTTAGAACTCGAGCAAAAAAACAAATTCCCAAAGCAAAAGCGACGGTTGTAGGGAAATGGCATAAAGAAACAGAAATTGCCCTAACTCCTCAGTTAGACACTTCAGAGACTTCCTTTTTTCTTGCCGACTGTAGTTTATGCCAGCGTGCCTTTTTAGACTCTGGAAAACCTTTAATCATCAATGACGATACAGATTTACAAGATACTTTAACAGTTGCCCCAGTATTTGCACTAGAAGTGCTGAGCGCAGTGCTATTAATGCCCTTAGAGATTCAAGGCAAAGTATTGGGATTTCTAGTGTTACAGCAAGCAGTTGCTCGCAATTGGCAATCAACAGAACTTAATATAGTGCAAATGGTGTGTGCTCAACTTAGCAACGCCATAATTCAAACACAAACATTGCGGCAAGTACAAACGTTGGTAGATGAACGCACAGCACAACTGCAACGCAGTTTGGAAGTCCAAGCAAAGCTTTACGAAGTTAAGCGCCAACAAACAGAACAATTGCAGAAGCTTAACGATTTGAAGGATGAATTTTTAAGCAATATAAGCGATCGCTTGCGCCATCCACTCACAAGGATGCGTTTGGCTATCCGTAACTTACGTCAAATCGGGCAATTAAACGAGCGTCAAATCAAATACGCCGATATGATAGAGCAAGATTGCACCGATGAAATTAATTTGATTAATGACTTACTAACGCTACAGGAATTGGAAACTCGTCACGAGCGCCCGCAGTTAGAAACGACGGATTTAAGTGCGAAAATTCATGATTTAGCAGCCGCTTTTGACAGCAAACTCGCAGACAAAGGCATAAGCCTTTCCCTAGATTTACCAGATTCGCCACTTACACTGGAAACCGAAGTAGAAAGTTTTGACCGTATTCTGCAAGAGTTATTAACAAATGCTAGCAAATACTCGCAACATGACACTGTTGTGCATTTGCAAGCGACTCATCAAGTCAATCAACAAGTTGATCAAGTTATTATTAAAATGATCAATATTGGACATGGCATCTCAGAAGAAGAAGCCACTTACATATTTGATCGGTTCCGTCGGGGTAAAGGCAGATGGACTCCAGGAACTGGCTTGGGACTTGCGCTCGTCAAGTCTTTAGTGCAACATCTAAATGGGGCAATTGCAGTGGAGAGTACACCCATTGAGGATTCCAGCTTAAGCAAAATCTGCTTTACTCTGACGCTGCCCCAATTTTCTACTGAAAGTGACTCATATTCCCAAAGTGACTGAAGAACATAACATCGAACAGGAACTGGATTTATCAGCTATCGGCGACGACACCGATCTCGATTTGAATTCGCCTGCTGATACAGATGATTTACAAGCTGTAGAAGTCCAAATTGAGAAAATAGCAGAACGACAACGACAAATCACTGCTATGCTCCAAATTCCCCAACCAGTAGAACAAGTCTGGAAAGTACTCACAGATTATGAAGCTTTAGTTGACTTCGTCCCCAACTTAACGAAAAGCCGCCTCCTTGAGCATCCTCAAGGAGGTATTCGTTTAGAACAAGTGGGTTCTGGGCGCTTTGTTGGGTTTAACTTTTGTGCGCGTGTCGTTCTCGACTTAGAAGAATACTTCCCCAAGGAAATTAATTTCCGTATGGTAGAAGGAGATTTTAAAGACTTTTCTGGTAGCTGGCTACTACAGCCTGATTCTCTTGAGCAGCAGAAAGCAACTCATCTGTGCTATACTGTCAAGGTTTGGCCGAAACTTACTATGCCAGTCGGAATCATTGAGCGTCGTCTGAGTAACGATATGCGGTTGAACCTTCTTGCAATTCGCCAAAGGGCATCAGAAGAATGAAGGAAGAAGAGAACATCATGAAGAAAGAAGAGAGAAAATTTATCGTGTCTATCTTCCCTCTTCTTTCTTCACTCTTCTTTGTTTGTTTTTTAGTACCCCCAGGGGAATTCGAATCCCCGTTACCTCCGTGAAAGGGAGGTGTCCTAGGCCTCTAGACGATGGGGGCGCAAGGTTCACACTTATATAAATCTACCGGTTTTCGTGGCTAATGTCAACAGCTTCCAAAAAAAAATTCTGGGCTTGTCCAAAAATTGGGAGATTCCAACAGCTTATAAGCAAAAATGCCTAAAAATGAAGAGGCAAATCTGAGATTTGAGAGTTTAGAATGGCTCCAGACTCCGCATTTGGGGTTTCTTTGCAAGGTAGCTTCGTCTTTTACTGACAGGCGACCGCCACTCCTGTTTCACAAAAAACAAAAAAATGCTGTAGTATATCAAACTAAGTATAAAAAAAGCTCGACTTAGTAAAGGACAGTGGGTGTCATGTTGCACCCAGTAGAGTTAATATTTACTATCCTTTACAAAAGATTTTGAAATATATCACTCAAAATCTATCGCATGGAAGCATCTTTTGAAATCACCCTGCAGATTGTGATTACTGTCTTTGCAGGCATTACCGCCCAAGTGCTGGCTGCATACCTCCGGGTACCCAGCATCGTGTTTTTGTTGATGTTTGGCATCCTGCTTGGCTCTGATGGCATTGGGGTGTTGCACCCCCATATGCTAGGCATTGCGCTGGAAGTAATCGTCGCTTTAGCCACAGCAATCATTTTGTTTGAAGGTGGGCTCAACTTGGACCTGCAAGAGTTAAGCAAAGTTTCGACGAGCCTGCAATTGCTCGTCACCCTGGGAACCATGGTCACGCTGCTTGGGGGCAGTATGGCGGCTCACTGGCTAGGTGAATTCCCTTGGTCTATTGCTTTTCTTTTCGCTTCCCTCGTTGTGGTGACAGGACCAACCGTTGTCAGTCCTCTGCTCAAACAAATTAATGTGGATCGACAAGTCGCAACGCTTTTGGAAGGGGAAGGCGTTCTGATTGACCCAGTGGGAGCTATCCTCGCCGTCGTGGTGCTGAACACGTTACTAAACAACCACACTGATTTCATCACGGCGATGAGCAGCCTGATCATGCGCCTTGGAATCGGTGGGGTGATTGGTGCAGCAGGCGGTTGGCTGATGTCGTTAATTAGCAAACGTGCCAATTTTCTATCGTTTGAACTGAAAAACCTGGTCGTCTTAGCGGGGTTGTGGGGCTTATTTGCCCTAGCACAAATGATTCGCAGCGAGTCCGGATTGATGGCAGTTGTCGTCGCAGGAGTCGTTTTTGGTGCTTCGTCGGTGCCGGAAGAACGATTGTTGCGGCGTTTCAAAGGTCAACTGACAATTCTCAGCATTTCGGTGCTATTCATTTTGCTAGCTGCTGACTTATCTATTGCCAGTGTATTTGCCTTGGGTTGGGGCGGTGTGTTCACCGTCTTGGTTCTGATGTTTGTCGTTCGCCCGATTAATATCGTTTTGTGTACCTGGAACAGTGATCTTAATTGGCGACAGAAATTGTTTTTAAGCTGGGTTTCCCCAAGAGGAATCGTTTCTGCCTCGGTTGCTTCTTTATTTGCAATTTTACTAACGCAGCGCGGGGTCAACGGTGGAGAAGCCATTAAAGCCTTGGTGTTTCTCACAATTATTATGACCGTGGTTTGCCAAGGGCTAACGGCTGGCTGGATTGCCAACTGGTTGCAAATTACCTCAAAAGACGCCATTGGGGCGGTAATTGTCGGTTGTAATCCTTTGAGTTTATTGATTGCCCGTTTGTTTCAAGAACGGGGAGAACCAGTGGTCATGATTGACACTGACCCGCAACGTTGTGAACAAGCCGAAGCCCAAAATCTGAGGGTGATAGCCAGCAGCGCCTTGGATACTGGTGTTTTGGAAGAGGCGGGACTTGCCTCAATGGGAACTTTTCTAGCAATGACGAGCAATGGTGAGGTCAATTTTGTCTTAGCACAACGTGCAAAAGAAGAGTTTAACCCGCCGCGTGTCCTAGCAGTTTTCCCCCGCGATCCACAAGCAACCACCTCTACCAATGAAAATCAGGTTAACCAGGCTTTGATTCCCGACTTACCAATAAAGACTTGGAATGAGTACATAAACGACGGACGGGTGAAGTTAGGGACAACTACGCTCAATGAATCTGATTTTGACCTTCAACAGGCACATATGCAGGCATTGATTAAAGCTGGCGAGTTGATACCGTTGTTGGTAGAACGAGACGAACATCTTCAAGTTATGCCCGCAGCTGAAGAATGGGAAGTAGGCGATCGCATTATCTACCTATTACACGACCCCAGACCACACCTTTTAAAACGCTTGTCGGGTGCAAGAGCATCAGTTCCCCTGTCTGTAGAAAAATTACCGGAGGTCGAAGAAATACCGTTGGCAAAATCTCAACTTTCCACCAGCGATGCTCCTGCACCTTAAATTCGTTATCCTTCATTCAATTGTTGCTGTAGCTTACCAGTTTCCGGTATCGCTCCTTCTGCATACATTTTTTTGATTTGCCTTTCTTGCCACAACACACTCAATAAATGCACCACAGCTAGAACTAACGCAGCAACCGAGACGATATAACTGTGTATTGTGTAAAGGTGCTGGAGAGTTACGGTGCTAATCGCTCCACCACCAGTCAAAATGTCTCGCAACACAGAACCGATAAAAGGAATAGCTTCTATCGTTCCCAGCTCGATGCTAAAACGCCAAAATCCTTCTTGATCCCAGGAGAGGATCATCGCCGTCCAACCCAAGCCAATGGCACTTAAGGTAAATAAAATTCCACTTATCCAAGCAGTCAGCCAACTCTTGCGAAATTGTCTGCTGACAAACATGACTACGATTTGGATCAGGGCAATGACAACAACCGCGTTACCAGCAATCTGGTGTGCTTTGTGGAACAACCAGCCGTATGGCACTTCCGTATCAATCATTTTCAATGACTGGTAAGCTCTGCCTGCTGCTGGTTCGTAGTAAAACGACAACAAAATTCCAGTCGTCGCACCAATTAACGTCAGGGTGATAATAACTACCGATAATATCGTCGTTATTCGTCGCAGAATCACATCTGACCGAGTGTTGTGCATAACTGAGCGCTCCTATTCTTAACTCTTTATTTACTTTTATTACGAGTTTAACTAAGAATTATTAAGAATAGTTATTTTTTGAGGAGAACTTAAAACTCAATAGGTAACAATATTTTATACAAGATACTGCACCCAAGCTTGTAATGGTTCTGGTGAACCGTACCAGATTGGAGAACTTCTAGGGGAATGCTTGACTCCTTCAATGACAATATTGGACGCCCCCTTAAGATGAGCAGCTTCAATGGGTGTAATTCCATCACCCCAAGTATTACCGTTTCCGCAGGTTAACTGATAGCTACTGTAAGCAAGCCAACTCCCCCTGAGCCTTTGCCCAAAGATAGTTTTTCCGGCAACACAAACGTAGCGAACATTTGTGTAAAATGCTCCAGGATAGTTTTGATTCACAAAATCCAAATTCCAGCGCGTCCAGCGTTCTTGGCTGATATGAGGTGTACCCAAAGTGATTAGAGTCGCAACCAGAGGGTGAGCTTGCCATACAGATGATGTGACTTCACCGCGTCCTGAATAAGGCTTTTCTCCCAGGTAGATGCGAGAAAGCCAACCTCCTGCTGAGTGACCAATCAAGTTAATTTGAGGCGCATTGCATTGTAGCAATATCTGCTTAACTGTATGATCAAGTTGCCGCAAAATAGGCGTCACAGACCTTCCACCAAGAGTGGGTATCCAGTCACGCCGTCGTAGTGGTACCGTGACCGTAGGAAAACCCAACTGTTGCAAGGATTTTTCTAGTGGAAGGTAGGCGATCGCGCTTTCTAGATATCCAGGCAAAATAACTGTTGGTAATGGCATTTTTGATTTTGGATAAAGGTATTGTAAAAGTTGTCATGATCTGCAGGATATGCCAGTATTGAGACAAAGCTCGCAATAAGCTGCACAGCTTTGGCAATGTTGACTGCTCACCAGACATGACAACACTTCCATTTAGATAGAAGTCAAATTAGATAGAAGTCAAAGTGCAATTTATACCGAGAGATTCGTCGCTGCGCACGGCGGCATCGGTTTTGGGATAACCTTTGACAATCAGACAGTAACTGCCAATATGACCTGCAATTTATATAATCACAGAAGTAGAAACAGTGTTAGACTGGGCTGATGAGTGCGAAGTATGAAAATCAGTTGAGAATATGAGTAAGTTTGGCAATTGTTTCAGCGCGGGGAATGCCATAAAAGAATTAGATCGTGGAAGTAAGCCTACCACAGATGCTTGTCTAGTCAGACTTAAACCATTGGCAGAACTTGAAATTATCTTTCGTTTCACTTTTGATTTTTGAAAGTTATCACAAGCTAAATAATAAAAAATGATGAATTTGGAAGCATAGCGATACTCAAGTGCAACTGTTTAGTAGAATACCCGTCATTGGTGAAAAATATAACAAGTCTAAAAATTGGTATTCTTCCTGTTTCCAATTGCTGAGAGGAAGTTATTATTTGTAGAAGGGCGCTTCCGTTCTACTATTTATCTCAAAGATAAAATGACTAGATAACTGCAACCGAGCCGAGTGAACGATAAACAGCTATGTCCTACGTCTCCCTTCTGAAAAATATACCAGAATTCTTAAGCCAGCCTACTGGAATAGCAGCTATAGCATCTCTTGGGATTCACAGTGCGATCGCGTTCGTCCTGCCAATGGTGCCAATGGATTCCAAACCCAAACAGGAACTATCATCAAAAAGCAGCGTTGGACTTGTTGAATTAAGTCAGGCTGAAAAAAGCAGTCTGCCACAACCTGGCACACCACAACTCTCCTTACAACCCTTACAACCCCCAACACCTGTCTTACCACAAGTTCCGCCGATGAACTTGGCTAATCAATCAATTCCACCATTGCCGCCTATACCACCATCACCTAGTTCTACCGATCTCATATTACCCCCGCTTCCGAAAACAAATAACGTAGCCATTGCTTCCTTGCCTAAAAGTCAGTCTTTGCCAATTCTTTCTAAGAGAGATTTGCAACCTGCTCCACCCTTAATAAGTGCGAAAGTCAGACCGTTTACGCCTTATGTAGAAAAGGTAAGATTAGGGGAACCCAAGCCCTTGGAGTCTTCCAGAATTCCTTACAATGTGCCTCCGATACAAGCAGCTAACATACCTCAGGAACAGGAACTGGTTAACAACTATGCTCCTGTTTCTCCTGAACAGATGCCTGTTGCATCTTCGGCTGAAGGTGTCGCTCAACAAACGACTGAGCCTGTGGGTGTTGCTCAGAACCAGCAGCTCGTAACGCCTGTTGTCCAACCTCCACAAGTTGGCGATAATAGCATAGCTTTAAGAGGGCAAAACCTACCCCAATTGCCGCAAGGTTCCAATTTCCAAGCACCTAAGTTGCCATCACTCGTGCCTCAGTCACCTTCAGTTGTAACTGAGCAGTTGGCGTCGAAACCTAAAACTTTTGTGGAGCGTTTCACTGAAGCTAAAAACCAATATCCTAACCTAGAAACAAAACAACCCGTAGCTGCAATAGTTAATACTAAAGCGGCACAAGAAGGCAACGTTCAAGGTGATTTAGTTGTCAATGGTCAAGGTCAAGTTGAATCTATAAACTTCGAGAATAACTCGGTTCCATCTGACCTCAAAACAGAAGTTAGGGAATATTTCAGGGAATATTTCCAAAACAATCCTGCTCAGGCAAATGGCAAGCCCAAGTTTTACCCATTTAACATTTCCTTCAAGTCTAATAGCAGTAACATTTCTAAAACTCCTGCACCAGAACTATCAACCTTATCTCGAGTCAATCAAACACAATCAATCACTAAACCACAACAAAGCCTGATTCTACGTTTACGCTCAGGTGAGGGCAATTCTCAACCATCCAAAGAACCACAAAAAGTTAACCTAACTCAAGGTTCGCGTCCGGTTGAGGTCAATTCTCAACCATCCAAAGAACCACAAAAAGTTAACCTAACTCAAGGTTTGCGTCCGGTTGAGGTCAATTCTCAACCATCTAAAGAACCAGAAAAAGTCAACCTAAGTCAGCGTTTGCGTCCAGTGGAGATCAATTCACTACCATCTCCACAAAAAGTCAACCTAACTCAGCCTTCTGCTTCATCGTCAGTCAATCAACAAGTATCGCAAAGCAATCAGACTGCGTCTGCGCTGCAACCTGATCGAAAACAACAAACATCACGACAACAGGTGGTTATTAGACAGACGACGTCTTCTTCACAAAGCGATAAAGAACAACAAACATCACGGCAACAGGTGGTTGTCAGACAAAGTACGTCTGAATCGCCAACTAAAGAAGAACAAACTTCAAAAGCAGAAGTCAGTAGCAATCAGCCTTCTGCTTCTGTTGAAACAAGTAAAAAATTACTACAACAGTTGCGCCAAATTAGAGATCAAAGACAGGGCAGCAACCAAGAAAAATAAAACAGAATACAGAAGTCAGAACACAGAAGTCAGAATACATTTCCCGTAGGTTTTATAGCACTACGTGATTGTAGACTGCCTATAGAAGCGCGGGTATTAAAACCGTTTATTCATCCGCCCTATGGCTACGGCACGGCTGCGCCTGTAACGTGCGTCCTCATGCGCGGAGGCACGGGTATCTCCTCGCCTTGAGGCTGCGCCAACACCAGTTACCTGCTCCGGGAAACCCTCCCGCAGTACTGGTTCACCAGTCGTACAAAATCGCTAAGCTGGATTCTAACTCTTGACTCCTGAATTGTTTGTTTATAAAACAGTTGCATGAGAAATTGAGAATGTTTTTGTAGTAAGTGCTTACTACAAAGGAATAGCTGAACTAAAATTCTTTGAATTGCTTCCCAAGAAAAAAAACCCTCTGGGGTTCCAGAGGGTTTTCTTTTTCTCTTGGCAATTTTTTTAGCTATCTTGCCAGGCTTGTTCCGCTTTTTGGAAAACGTAAGCAGCGACTTCTAGAATCTCCTGTTCGCTTAACTTACTCTTGTATGAGGGCATAGCATTTTTACCATTTTGCACCTGGTAGATAATCGCTTGAATCGAGTCTGCATCATAATTCTCCAGGTACTTTGATAAAGCTTCCTTTTTCAAAGTTTTTTCAGCAATCAGGATGTTACCACCACCTATGTGACAAGAAGCGCAGTTAGCGTTAAAGATTTTGGCACCATTAGATACTTCGGCTGCAAATGCTAAATCAATAAATGTAAATTGGAACAGGGCGATCGCCAAGAAAACGACAGATAAAACTATTCTCAAGGGGTTCTCCTTACAACTAGCCTGCAGCCTAAAAAACCGTCTTCAGTAACTATTGTAAGGCTGCTAGAAGCCCTAAAAGAACTACTCTTTTATACAGTTGCCATCCCAAATGCTATTACCTTGTGATGCTTCAAACGAACTGTAGCTAATGCGACAATTTCTTTATTGAGTTCTATATTTTCTCAAAATTAGCGGTGACGAGTTTATCCTCCTGCATTGGGGCTAACATCTACAGAAGAGGATAGAACTTGTCACCGCCGATGACTCCTTATATTCACTATCCTCAGATTCGGGGATGTGACATTGGAGCATATTTCGCGTGCTTAGCTTTTGGAAATCCAGCTTGTGTCAACCGATATTTCTAGCTTTCAGCAGACTCAACAATGACTCGACCAATCATGCCAGCACCACGGTGAGGTTCGCAGTAGAAAGTGTATTCACCTGGAGCCGCGTCTGCTGGGAAAGTGGTTGTGGTTTTTTGACCGGGACTCATCAGCAACTGCTTATGAGACAGAGATTTGGCTAGATCCGCGCTCTTTGCGGGGTTTTTAGCGTTATCAAACACAACATTGTGGGGAGGAACTTTGTTGTTCACCCATTCAATTGTGTCGCCTGGATGAATTGTCAACTTATTTGGTTGAAACGCCAGCGCTCCTTTATCACTACCCATTTTTACAGTATATGTCTCAGCCGCTGCACTGGGGCTGAAAACTGCAAAGCTGCTAACAACTAAAAACATTGTTAACAATCCTAAACCCAAGCGCCGTAAACTTGACCCAACTAATTTCATAGCGTTCTCCTAACAGCAGGTTTTATTTCCCTTATTCCATTTTAAATAAAATTTAGCCCAAATATGACAATATGTCGTAGATGCAATTTTTTTTTAAACAATTGGTGAGCCATAGTATAGTTAAAGTGAGTGTAAGCAATCACTACTTGACTTGGATACAGAAAAATGTATACTGCTGAATAAAGAAAAAGATAACCAGTAAGAAAATAGATTTTTCTTCTTACTTAAGGAATACTTAATGACTTTTCAAAAATCTTGAGTTCTGTAACTAGCAGCCTTTGGCGCTGTTGTCAAAACAAAAGCAGCTAACTTTTCCACATCGTGTTGGAATAATAAACAAAGCAGCTATCTGAAAGAAAATAGAAATTTCTTCACTTCTATCATACGTCATAGGTTGTCGCATTAAACTAACCCATGCATCAAAATTATTTTCCGGATTAGCAGCTTTGAGTGTTGTCAAACAGAGCGAAGAATGCCAAGGGAGAAAATAGGTAATCTTAACCAGGAATAAAGTAGTCACTAGTCTCTAGCTACTAGTCTTTAGTGCCTATTTAAAAGCTCTAATGACTAATGACTAATGACTAGTGACTAATGACTAAATCATCAAATCGACTTTAGTAGTAAATTTTACCGCCACCCCATTTTTGACCGATAATCTTCGGTTGCAAGAGAATATGACCGGCGATCGCCTCCAAGTCATCATTGGTGAGATTTCTCATTTCTGTGAAAATATCTGCACTCTTCATGCTGGGATGTAATTCTGCAATCTCGTCTTCCCCGTCGTATGTAGTGGGGTTTTTGAGGTAGTCTACCAATCCTTCGATGTTGTTACGGTTTGGTGTAGCTAGGGCGAGTGATTCTGGATCGAGTCCTACGTTTTGGTTTGTCTTGGTGACACCCCCAGCATGACACTGGGCGCAAGCGTAGTTAAATAAGCGTTTGCCTTCCTTAACTTGTTTGAGGCTAAGGACAACGGTCTCACCATTCTCATTTAATGCTACCGTGCGGGTAGCTTCATCCAGTTCCACTGCAGTTGCGCTACCGACTATAAATTGAAACGTCAGCAAAACAGTAACCGCAAAAATGCCAAACAATCTTCTAAACATTTTTCCCCTTAACAATTTTGACGTTCAACACAGCTAAGATAACGATGCTCAATCTCATTCGTACTCATAGCTAATGGCTAATTATTCTTTGTCATTATCCATTAGCCAGAGTGCCAGACACCTGTTAGGTAACTTCGGTTTCCCCAACTGAGTTACTAGTATCTTCCGGGTCTTTTTCAGACACAATTTCGGAAATAATTGCCTTTGCATCCTCCAAAGCCAAACGGGTCTTAGGATTTTTATAGGCAATTAACAGTTTGTCACATATGGACAGCACCTTTTCCACAGAAACACTGTAGTCAGTCGCTATCTCAGCAATTGACAGATCCGCAAAACCCATAACGCTTCAGGTAGAGATTGAGCTGCTGTAATACCAATATCACGTCAGGAGTGCAATTTGTTCCCCAAAGTAACGGTGTCGGGGAATAGAGGGAAATCAATTCAAAATGTAAAACTATCTTATTAAAAATTGTTTTTTGAATGTTGACTTTTGAACGTTTTTACACTTTAGATCCTGACATACCGTCCCACACGCTTTAAACACTCAAATGTACCTGCGTTATACCCTGGCGCAGTTCGTGCTGTCGCTTCAACCAAAACTGCTGAATTATTTTACGAAGTAAAGGAGCAAGTTGAATCAACACCCAACGCATGAGTGCATTTTTTCGCAGTTGTTCGCCTTGTGCGGCTTCTTCCATTTGGAGTTGCTGAATGCGGATAATTTCTGGTTCACGTTCCGCTTGAATACGCGCTAGTGCTGCGTCAATCTCTTCGTGTGCAGCGCCTGCGTGAAACAGCGGTACAAGATGATTAGCGGCGACAATGACATCACGCAATGCGACATTAATTCCTTGAGCGCGGACGGGAGACATTGGGTGTGCAGCATCACCTAGAAGCAACACTCCTGGCGCGTGCCAGCATGGACAACGACCAACCACAACTGATAGCTTAATCGGAGTTTCGATGGTGTCTGCATGGCTACGGAAATGCTGTGCCATCCATGAGGGGGATAGCGATGCAAAAATTTCTGTCCAGTTCGCTTGCTTCCAGTCGGTTTTGTCGTCTGCTTTCTCATCTGCAAATACTGCCCAAGCCAAATGCAGTTTCCCTTCCTCTGCCCCATGAAAGATGCTAAATACGTGACCATCATTAACGATGGAACAAAATACATTGTCCGCTGCGAACCTGGGACTGGCAGCAAGTTTGAACCAGAGAACATCCACATTATTTGGCTGGGGTAGCAATTGTAACCCTGCCCGTTGTCGTACAACCGAATTCCGACCGTCTGTACCAATTACAATTTGAGCGGAAATTTCGCGTCCATCGCCCAGTTTCACACCTGCAACTCGATTATTGATCCACAATAAATCTTTTACAACAACACCTTGTATAAATTCAAATCCAGGGTAAGCTTGAGCTTCCTTAATCATTGCCTCAAGTAACGGCGGTTGCGACACCAGTGTACAGGGTTGAGGTGCACCCATTGGCTCTTCAACTCGAAACAACTGCTTTCCATCAAAAATGAACTCCCATGCATCGAACTGTCGATGAGGAATACGTTCCAGTATCGCGGATAATCCCATTTGCTCAAGTGCATCCAACCCACTCGGCATTAACGCTTCGCCGCGAAACACTCGATGAAAATCCTTCGCCGCCTCAATCAATGTCACTGCAATACCGCGTTTTACAAGAAGTAAGGCAAGTGCTGCACCAGTCGGACCTGCACCCGTAATTAAAATCTGTGTCATAACATTCCCCCTGTATTTATTAAACAAGACTGCACTCGTTAATGTTTATGAAAAAAAACCACAGATGTAGGCGTAAGCCGTGCTGTAGGCTACACAAATGCACACAGATAAATCATCTTTATGAGCAATGCCCACCCTACGATTTGTGGTTTAATATTTGAAAAGCGCTATAAATCTTCCATAACTTAACCCTTCCCTCCTGTAAACGTCACACTTTCAATAAAATACCGATTAAAAAATGCGTAAATAGCCAAGGCTGGCAAAGTAAACACCATTGAAGCCGCCATAATATAGTTCCAATAACTAATAAATTGACCTTTAAAAGTATTCAATCCTAAAGGAAGAGTAAACATTTCTGGCTCAAACAGAATAACTATAGGTAGCAAGAAATTATTCCAACTCCCCATAAACACAAAAACCGCCTGTGCTGCTAATGCTGGTTTTGCTAAAGGTAAAACAATATGTCGGAAAATGCCCCAAGTATTTAATCCATCCAATTGAGCAGCTTCTTCTAATTCCTTGGGGAAATTTACGAAAAACTGCCGCATCATGAAAATGAAAGTAGCATTGACCATGCTAGGAACAATCATTCCTTGATAAGAATTTAGCCAGCCTAAAGCTTTCAAAATTAAAAATGTAGGAATGAGTGTTATTTGTGCAGGTACTGCCAATACTGCCAAAATGAGGAAGAACCAGAAGCGCTTACCTCTAAAGCGCAGCCTTGCCAAGGCATAACCTGCCATTGAATTGAACAACAAGTTTAATAAAGTAACGCTGATGGCAATAAATACACTGTTGAACAGCCAGCGGAGAAACAGCGGTTCTTGGAAAAAAATTTGTTTGTAGTTGTCGAGAGTAAAGTTTTTGGGGAAGAAATTAGGTTCTCCGCTGACAATTTCAGAAAGTGGTTTAAATGATGCTGAAAGCGCCCACAAAAAGGGAATGAAGGTGATAACTGCATATAATGTCAGCAGAATGTATAGCAGCGCCTTCCAAGTTAAGAATAAACTTGTCATCATTTGAATAGTATGTTTGCTTAGGCTTAGGTTTCTTCTCATCATCACCCAGTTTCAAAGGATAAGAACTTATGAGTTAGGGTGTTCAACAACATAAACACACCTTAAATATTTTTGCTAATAATTTCTCTGACCCAAGCCCGAAAAGCTCTCATCGTTTTGTTTCTACCCACAGTTTTGCACTGCTGGAGATATTCAGGAATGACTTGCTGGAGGGGAAAATTAGGGAAGGTTGGGCTAGACGTAGACTCAATATATTTACCGTTTTGCAAAACATTAATTTGTAATTTGCTTTTTTCAAAGCGCCACAATTCGGGTACTGCTAATGCTTCATAGATACTAGGGTGAGTACGGGAAGATACATCAATTTCTAGCGCTAAATCTGGGGGCGGGTCTACTGTTAATTCGAGTCTGTCTCTGCCTCGAACGACTGCTTCATTTTGGATATAAAAACAGTTGTCAGGTTCGATGCCTTTGTTCATTAATTGATTTTTAAAAGTTGTAGAACCTAAAGGCAAAAATTCAATATCTAGTTCTTCAAGGAGAATTTCTACAAAGTTACTAATAAAGACTTTATTAATTTCATGCTCAGGTAATGGTGTCATAATTTCCAGCATTCCATTTTCATAGGCTACCCTGGCGGCACGATGTTCTCCTAATTCTTCTAGAATGGCTTCAAATTCTTGCCAACTCACATCTCTTAACAGTACTTTCTGTCCTGGTGGGACTTCTAATCGCTTCAGTTCTAATAACATTTTTGACTCCATTAAAAATAAACAGCTTTAAGCTACTCTCTTCGGTGGTCTAAGATTACCTATAGCCTATAGTGATTTACTCCTGTCTCTGTGTCCTCTGCGCCTCTGCGGTTAAAAAATAGGTATTCTTCTGGCGGGAAGGGAGTAAGAAGTTTGTATTAAATTTTTTCGCCTCCAAAAAATCGGCGTTGAACCACAGTGACAACAATAATAACTGCTGCCAGCAAAAAGGCGATCGCCGCTGCATACCCCATCTGCAAGTTACGAAATACAGCTTGGTATATCAGTAAAACTACGGTTAGAGTGGCGTTGTTTGGTCCGCCAGTGCCGTTAGAAAAAATGTAAGATTGGTCAAATAGCTGAAACGTACCAATCACTCCCATCGTTATCACAAAAAAGGTCACAGGTCTGAGCATGGGAATAGTAATATGGACAAACTGTTGCCAACCATTTGCCCCATCCAACTCTGCTGCTTCGTAGAGTGAACGAGGAATGTCCTGTAACGCCGCTAGGTAAATCACCATATAAAACGGTGCAGTTGACCAAATATTCATGATCATGATGCCTTTAAGCGCAACTGCTGGATCTCCCAACCAGTTGTAAGTAGGTAGCCCTACAAAAGCGAGAAAATCATTCAGCAACCCATTGGTGTTGTAAATCCACATGAAAATCAGCGTCAGGACGGCTGAAGAGGTGACTGTCGGCAAAAAGTAAAGGATACGCCACCAGTTTTTCCCGCGAATGCCAGAATTTAACGTCACAGCCAGAATTAAAGCTAGAACTGTTTGGCTTGGCACCACAATTGCAACGTATTGTGCTGTATTTCGTAAAGCAATCCAAACCCGTTCATCTTCAATCAGTCGCGTGAAGTTGCGAAAGCCAATAAATTCGTACTTAATACTGCCAAGAAGTTGAACTTTGTGGAAGGAAAGAAAAACAGCCCAGAGAATGGGTAGCACCACAAACATACCCAACACCAATATGGTTGGCGTCATAAACAGATACCCAGCCAAGTCTTCTGTTATGTTTGACTTGGCGTTTCTCCGTCGCCTTCTAGTTTCAATCACAAATGCACCTCCGAACTTATCCTGCACCAACATAGCTGTAGCGATCGCTGCTGCATGATTATTTATCGTAACTCCTGAGAGGAATGCATTGATTCCCAAACTATAGAGCGAGTTTTAGAGGTAGTATTTTTTAATTTCAGTAGATGAGCATAAATAAACTTTTTTCTTTTTTCTCAAAAATCACTAAAAGATTCTTAACTAAAAACAGAGAATATTTTTATTTTGCTTGAAAAGTAAAACTTTTTTTGAGAAAAAGCACCCTAACTAATACGCATATAAATGTATCCTTCTTGATAATTTTAAACAAATCTAAACAAAAATAATAGCTAAAGAAATATCAAGCTAATCAAAAGATTTCTCATTGTAATTGAGTAGTGATATTTTATAGCCTTTTGCACAAATGCACAATTTATCGAATCAAGAATCAACGTATTCTTGATTTCTAATTATTTATGTCTTTTCTGAAGAAATCAGCTTTTAGCTTTGCAGCTCTTACTTTTTGTTTTGCTGTTGTTCTTGAAACAAAACCAGCAGCTGCATCGTTTAGTGTCGTTGCTGACGGTCTTGATAACGTCAGGGGTCTAAGCTTTGGTCCTGACGGTAGTCTCTACGTCACAGAAGCAGGTGTAGGGGGAGATCAGCTATGTAGTGCATCATTTACTTTCCCAGGCCAGCAAGCTTGTATTGGTCCGAGTGGTGCTGTAACAAGAATTAAGGACGGTAAGCAAGAGCGTGTTCTCACAAATTTGCCGTCTTACGCATTATCACCCACTAGCAATCAGGGAATTGGCGCTAATGACATCCAATTTGATGCAGCTGGAAATCCTTACCTTCTCATTGGTCTTTCTGCTGGTGTAAATTACAACAATACACCCTTAAATTCTCCGAATTTTGGAGAGCTATATAAAGTTGACTTTAACACCGGTGCGTTGACAAGTATTGCCGATATTTCCAGCTATGAATTCGCCAAGGATCCGACTGTGCTTTTACCTAATGGTGCGGTAGGTAGCAATCCTTACTCTTTTACAATTGACGGTGATACTGCTTATATTGCAAATGCAAATAGGAACGAGGTTTTAAGTGTAAACCTTGATGGTAGTAATTTAAAGACACTTGTTGAGTTTCCCGATCAAACCCTCACTACTCCCACGCAAGAGATTAAATATCAAGCAGTACCCACAGGTGTCGCAATTGGTCCGGATCAGGCTTTATATGTCAGCCAGTTAACAGGTGTTCCGATCCCAGAAGGTAAAGCAAATATCTTTCGTGTTGGAGAAGATGGTAAAGCAACAGTTTATGCTGATGGCTTTACGCAGCTGACTGACTTGGGTTTCGATACTGAAGGCAATTTATATGCCTTACAATTTGCTAATCAGGCATTTTATAAGGGGAATTTGGATGGTTCACTGATCCAAATAGCTCCTGATGGAACTCGTAGAACTCTCCTTAGTGGTAATGGATTAGAGTCGGCTACTGCTCTGACTATAGGTCCCGATGGTGCTGTTTATGTTTCCAGTAAAGGCGATCGCCCAGTCGTTGGACAAGTCCTGAGGATTGATCCAAAAGCAATTCCCGAATCAAGTTCTGCATTGGGCGTAGTAGCGTTTGGTGCATTAGGAGTGGGTTCATACCTTAAACGCAAACGCAGATAAAGTTGGGTAAACTGCGGAACATAACTGCTTGTGTATCAATTTAGTTGCAGTTCAACCAGGCTTGACTAAAACAAAATTGAAAGAAATGTCAAGCCTATCAAAAGATTATTCATTGCATTCGGCATTCAGCATTCTATACGCTGTTACTAAAAATACAGATATAAACACAATTTTCATATTTAAAAAATAAGTCTCTGTATGAGGTTGGTACGCATTACCATCCTTACGGTAAATGTTTTTTTCAGTCAGTTAAAAAGCGACCTATAATTCTGACACCTGATTGCCGTATGCGTTTATCTTTACTTTCTAAATCAGCTTTTAGCTTTGCAGCTCTTACTTTTTGTTTTGCTGTTGTTCTTGAAACAAAACCAGCAGCTGCATCGTTTAGTGTCGTTGCCGACGGTCTTGATAACGTCAGGGGTCTTAGCTTTGGTCCTGACGGTAGTCTCTACGTCACAGAAGCAGGTGTAGGGGGAGATCAGCTATGCGCTCCATCCATAAATGTGCCAAACCAGATTGACTGTATTGGTACAAGTGGTGCTGTGACGAGAATTAAGGATGGTAAGCAAGAGCGTGTTCTCACAGGTTTGCCGTCTCGGGCATTATCACCCACTAATGTTCAGGGGATTGGTGCTAACGACATCCAATTTGATGCAGCTGGAAATCCTTATCTTCTAATTGGTCTTGCTGCTAATGTAAATTACAACAATACACCTTTAAATTCTCCGAATTTTGGAGAGCTATATAAAGTTGACTTTAACACCGGTGCGTTGGCAAGTATTGCCGATATTTCCAGCTATGAAATCGCCACAAATCCCAGTGGAATTTTTCCTAATGGCGACGTAGCTAGCAATCCCTATTCTTTTACAATTGCGGGTGATACTGCTTATATCGCAAATGCTGCCGGGAACGACGTGTTAAGTGTAAAACTTGATGGCAGTAATTTGACGAAAGTAATTGCCCTTGCTGGACAAACTATAACTAACCCCATCCCGCCAAGTCCTCATGCGCCGCCCAATCAAGTGCGAGAAATTGAAGTTGCATCGGTACCCACAGGTGTTGCGATTGGTCCTGATCAAGCTTTATATATCAGCCAATTAACAGGTGTTCCTTTCCCAGAAGGTAAAGCAAGTATCTTTCGTGTTGGATCTGATGGGAAGACAACAGTCTACGCTGATGGGTTTACGCAACTGACTGACTTGACTTTCGATACTGAAGGCAATTTGTATGCCTTACAGTATGCCAATCAGTCATATTTGAAGGGAAATTTCGATGCTTCACTGATCCAAATAGCTCCTGATGGAACTCGTAGAACTCTCCTTAGTGGTAATGGGCTAGAGTCGGCTACTGCTCTGACTATAGGTCCTGATGGTGCAGTTTATGTTTCCAGTAAAGGCGATCGCCCAGGAGTTGGACAAGTTCTGAGGATTGATCCAAAAGCAAAAGTTCCCGAATCAAGTTCTGCATTGGGCGTACTCGCGTTTGGTGCTTTAGGAGTGGGTTCGTACCTTAAACGCAAACACAGATAGAGGTTGGTCAACTGCGGAACATAACTGCTTGTGTATCAATTCAGTTGCACTTCAAGCAGGCTTGACTAAAATAAAACTGAAAGAAATGTCAAGCCTATCAAAAGATTATTCATTGCATTCGGCTTTCAGCATTCTATAGGCTGTTACTAAAAATACACATCTAAACACAATTTTCATATTTAAAAAATAACCATCTGTATGAGGTTGGTAGGTATTACCATCCTTACGGTAGATGTTTTTTCAGTCAGTTAAAAAGCGACCTATAATTCTGACGCCTGATTGCCGTATGCGTTTATCTCTACTTTCTAAATCAGCTATAAGCTTTGCAGCTCTTACTTTTTGTTTTGCTGCTGTTTTTGGAACGAAACCAGCGACAGCTGCATCGTTTAGTGTCGTTGCTGACGGTCTTGATAATGTACGAGGTCTGAACTTTGGTCCTGATGGTAGTCTCTACATCACAGAGTCAGGTGTAGGAGGAGATGGGCGATGCATTCCCGGACCTAGTTTGGAAGGTCTTAACTCATGTGCTGGTACAACTGGTGCGGTGACCAGAGTTAAAGATGGTAAACAAGAGCGTATACTCACAGGATTGCCGTCTATAGCATTAAGACCCGTCGGTGCTACGGGTGAAGGTCCTCAGGATATACAATTTGATGCAGCAGGAAATCCTTATCTTCTGATTGGGTATGGTGGTAATCCCACCATCCGCGATTTTCCAGAAAATTCCCCTGGTTGGGGACAACTGTACAAAGTAGACTTCAAAACGGGTTCGTTGACTAGTATTGGCGATTTTGCAAGATACGAATTGGCTAATAACGCCGATGGGGGAAATGTGCTGGATGTCAGCGGAGAAATAGCTAGCAACCCCTATGCTCTTGCAATAAAAGGTAACACTGCTTATGTCGTTGATGCTGCTGCAAACAACGTGTTAACTGTAGGGCTGGATGGCAGTAATTTGACTTCGTTTACTGTACTTCCCAAGCAAAAGATAGCTAATCCAGTCTTCCCAACGCCTGGACCAGGACAAGTGCTACCACCTGAAGCGCCATCTCCTGATCAAATACCAGATGAAGTTGAAATTGAATCAGTACCCACAGGTGCTGCATTTGATCCTGATGGTGCTTTGTATGTCAGCGAATATACGGGTTTTCCTTTCCCAGTAGGTGAAGCGCGGATCTTTCGAGTTGCATCTAATGGTGAAGTCACAGTCTACGCTGATGGTTTTACCCAACTCTCTGACTTAGAATTCGATGCCCAAGGCAATTTGTATGCCTTACAATACTCCAATGCACCCCAATGGTTGGGCGTTGCAGATGCTTCTCTGATCCAAATCGCCCCTGATGGCACTCGTACAACTCTTTTAAGTGGGAATGGTTTGGAGTCTGCTACTGCCTTGACAGTTGGTCCTGATGGTGCAGTTTATGTTTCCAGTAAAGGCGATCGCCCTGGGGTTGGGCAAGTTCTGCGGGTTGATCCAAAAGCTAAAGTCCCTGAACCAAGTGCTGTAATGGGTACAGTGGCATTTGCTAGTTTAGGGCTTGTTAGCTTTGTGCAGCGCAAGCGGAAACACCGGAAGGGGCTAAGTTAACAATTCAAAATTCAAAAATAATAATGTAGAGACGTAGCATGCTACGTCTCTACAGCCGTGTATTGTACTCGTATCGTCTTTCCTCCTTGTGTCTTTAGACCAAGGAGGAAACACTCAAGGGAGATTTTTAGATGAAAAATGCTTTCTAATCTATTCTCTTTTCCAAATATTGACCAATCATCAACTGTTCGCCAGCACGAGAGATAATAGATTGGCGCGTGCGGTATTTGCTGCCAATCAGCTTTAACTCTTCCTCAAACACTGAACCGTTGTATTCAGTCCGCAAACACAATGTTTTGGGGTTGGGGAAGTGATACTCGGCGGTGACAGGTTTGGTTGTGGCAAAACCGCGATCGCGATACAAAATATTTCCTAAAGCACCAAATAGCGTTGACCCTTTAGACTCTTTCCTTCCCGTTACAGTGTTCTCACTTTCCCAGATCACTTCAGCGCCACAGATCAAACTGACTGTATCAGGTAGACTGTGCATCTGAGCTAGCTTTTGCAATTCATCGCATCCCTGTGTCAAAAACCGAATGGTGATGAGACTCACCATTTCCTTGGTTTCTCCATCCGGTAATGTATAGTAGCGCCGTTCCGAATGCCACTTACCGACTGATTGTTGAAAAAACTCTGCCAGTAAAGATTCGTCAGCAGTTTGTGTCAGTTTGATCTGTGATGTCACTGGTATCCTTCCTCACGTAAAGTGAATTTATCATCGGGTCTGAGACTAACTACACTATTTGTGTCCCTAATACCAGATATCGTTACTTTTCTTAAGATTATCTTTATTTTACGAGAAGTGCTGATAGTTTTGCTACAATAGTAAAAATAAGTATTTTTATTTTTTTAACAACCATCTTAAGTAAGAAACCAAGACTGAGAAATTTGGTTTCTCCAACTTATGAAATATTGCAGTTGTTGGAACCTATAGACAGAAAGACTCGTCTGTATATATAAACCTTGCTTCCGCAGACATGATTTCTTGTCTTGCTGACTACCCATTGGTCAGCTGCCTTCTGCGTGTCTAGGTCTGTAAAGTTGCCCTTGCAAACGACATGAGATAGCTGACCCTGAGGCAGAGTCAAGGAAAATTAAAAAATAGTTATAATAACTTCAAGAAAAATTGCACGACTTTACGTAAAAATCGCTTTGTCCGGCAAAACTGCAGGAGGTAAAAAGGGCATTTGTCCTCTTTATGTATTAATTGTATGAACGTTTACTTAGGATGCTAAGTTTTAGAGAATCGAATTATTGTCTGAACCCAAAACTGCCCTAGCAGGAGTGTGAGTAGGTGGTTTTGGAAGGAAATCAGCAGCTTAAAGTACCACATAGCAAAAGGCAGAAAAACAGCGATTGTTTTTTGAAACAGCTAACAATGACCTCCAAAAAAATGCAAGTTAATAGAAAGATTCTAATTGCTTCTGTACTCGGCGTGGGACTACTGACAGTAGGTTGCGGTTCACTTCCCAAGGAATCAGCTGAAGCTCAATCGCAGCGCCCTGGCGGTAACCAAAGGGGAGGCGGTGCAACACCCGTGGATGCAGCAGTTGCCCGTACTGGCGTGTTGCGACAAGACCCAGAATATACAGGTAGTACCACACCATTCCGCACAGTGTCACTGCGATCGCAAGTGGAAGGCCGGCTTTTAGCATTAAATGTGGATGTGGGTGATAGTGTCAAACAAGGGCAAATTATTGCACAGTTGGATGATGCTCTTTTAAGAACAGCGCAAAATCAAGCAGAAGCAGAATTAGCAGCTCTCAAGTCAGAAGTAGCAAGAACAAACGCTCAGATAAGCAATGCTCGCGCCCAGGTAGGTAGCGCACAAGCAGAACTAGAGCAAGCACAAGCAGACGCACAAAGGCAGCAGAAACTCTTGAAAGAGGGGGCGATCGCACAACAAGCAGCCGAACAAGCACGCACCGAAGCCCGAACAGCTGCCCAAGCACTCCGCGCTGCACAAGAGCAAGTCCGTACAGAACAGCAAGCCCTAGCAGCCGCGCAAGGTAGAGTCGTCGCCCAACAAGCCGTAGTTGCCGAAGCCAAAGAACGTCGCTCCTATGCAAGGCTAACATCTCCAATTACTGGGGCAGTTTTAGAAAAAGTGACAGAACCAGGAAATCTTCTCCAACCAGGTAATGAAGTCTTGAAACTTGGTGACTTTAGCCGCGTCAAAGTCGTGGTTGAAGTTTCGGAATTAGAACTGGCAAAAGTGCGGGTAGGGCAATCTGTAAAAGTGCGCTTAGACGCCTTCCCTAACCAAACATACACTGGGCAAGTGACACGCATTTCTCCAGCCGCTAATACAAGAGATCGCTTGGTGCCAGTTGAGGTCGTCATTCCCAACAGTGACGGTAAAATTGGCAGCGGTTTATTAGCGCGAGTCAAATATGAAACCGAGACACAACCGCGAGTCATTATACCTGAGATAGCGCTTCAGGGGGAAGGGACAAGGGGACAAGGGGACAAGGGGACAAGGGGACAAGGGGACAAATCATCTTCCTCATCTTCCTCATCTCCCCAATCCCCAACCTCCAATCGTCAAGGGACGGTATTTGTTGTAACCCAAGCAGATGATAAAGCAACAGTGACAGCGAGAGCCGTAACCCTTGGAGAAAAGGCTAATGGCAACGTAGAAGTTTTATCTGGCTTGCAACCAGGAGAAAGATTTGTGACTCGTAGTGGCAAACCATTGAAAAATGGTGAGACTGTGGGGCTTTCAATTCTTTCTGAAAAAAAATCGTAGGGCATTACCTACTATACCGAGATCAGAATACTTAGGACTCAGCACTTAGTTAGTATTATGCAGCAGGTAAACCAGGTAAAGCAAAGTAGCGGATTTAGTATCAGCGCTGTTTCCATCCGCCAGCACATTGGTACACTCATGCTTACGCTGGCAGTCATTGTCTTGGGTGTGTTTTTTATCATAAAACTACCAGTAGATTTGCTGCCATCAATTACCTATCCTCGTATTGGGGCACGTATAGAAGCACCTGGAATATCTCCTGAGGTTGGAGTTGATGAAATCACCAGACCACTGGAAGAAGCTTTTGCTGCCACAGAAGGTGTGATTCAGGTATATTCTCAAACTCGTGAGGGACAGGTAAGCATAGATTTATTCTTCCAACCAGGAGGAAACATCGACCAAGCCCTCAACGATGCGACAGCAGCATTTAACAGAGCAAGAGGCACTTTACCAGATACTATTGAAGAACCGCGCTTATTCAAAGTAGACCCTTCGCAATTACCTGTTTACGAATTTGCCTTAACTTCACCCTCATTGAAAGGCGTTGACTTGCGTGTATTTGCGGAAGAAGAACTCGCCCGTGAACTCAGTGTGGTAGCTGGGGTTGCAGGGGTAGATGTATCAGGAGGCGTTCAAGAAGAAGTCAGGGTAAATGTTGATTTAGACCGCCTGCAAGCATTGGGTGTTGGTTTAACTGATGTACTAGATGAACTGAGAAATCGCAACCAAGATATTTCCGGCGGTCGGATTTATGGTCAAAATTCTGAACCCTTAACGCGTACTGTCGGACGCTTCCAGAAAGCGGAAGAAATCAGAAATCTTTTATTTGAAGTCTCCTCCTCCTCATCTTCCTCATCCTCCTCATCCTCCTCATCTTCCTCATCCTCCTCATCCTCCTCATCCTCCTCATCCCCCTCATCCTCCTCATCTTCTCCCACTCCCAGCCGACGCGTTTACCTGCGAGATTTTGCCGAGGTGATTGATGGGTCAGAAGAACAGCGAGTGTTCGTTACACTTAACAGCGACGAAGCGGTAAAAGTCAGTATCCAAAAGCAACCGGATGCCAACACAATTAACGTTGTGGATGGAGTCAAAAAGCGACTGGAACAACTGAGGCAGTCTGGTTTAATTCAAGAGGGAACTGTCATAACACCCACCTTGGATGAGTCGCGATTTATCCGCAATTCTATATCCAACGTTACCAGTTCTGGTTTAATTGGGGCAGGGCTTGCGGCAGTAGCAGTCTTACTCTTCCTTGGTTCCCTACGTCAAACTTTTATTATCGTCTTCTCCATTCCCCTCGCCACACTTGCTGCCATCATCTTCATGGGGTTGTTTGGCTTATCTCTCAACGTTTTTAGCTTAGGCGGTTTGGCGCTAGGTGTGGGTATCGTCGTTGATAACTCCATCGTGATGTTGGAGAATATTGCTGAAGGTGCTGGTGTGACTCCAGGTAAGAGTGCAAAAACTCGCCTGAACAAGGAGCAACTTATTGACAAAGCGGAACAAAGCAGTCGAGAAGTAGAATCAGCATTAGTTGCTTCTACCAGTACAAACTTGGTAGCAGTATTGCCCTTTTTGCTCATCGGCGGCTTTATCTCACTCCTGTTCAATGAGTTAATTTTGACAATTAGCTTTTCCGTAGCTGCTTCCATCTTGATTGCTGTAACCGTTGTGCCAATGATGACTTCTCGAATGTTGGCATGGCGTTGGTCAAGTCGCCTGACTGAGTTTTGGCTGCTACGAGAGTTTAATCGCCGCTTTGAGGCTGCTACCAGAGGATATGGTGGTTTTTTAGGTAAGGTATTGCGTTATCGGTTGTTAGTGATTGGGCTTGCCATTCTCCTTTTTGGTGGTAGCAGTTCGTGGATGGCTCCTCAAATTCCTCAAGAAATCCTACCTCGAATTAACACCGGACAAGCCAACTTATCTGCCCAATTTCCTGCCGGTACGCCTTTAGAAACAAACCGTAAGGTCATGGCTGCGGTTGATGATATTCTCGTTAACCAGCCAGAAACTGAGTATGTTTTCTCTACATCTGGAGGTTCTCTGTTTGGTAATAATACCAGCGAAAACCCGCTGCGGAGTTCCAGCACCATTACCTTAAAACCAGGTACGGATGTAGAAGCATATACAGAACGAGTGACTGGCGAGTTTAACAAGCTGAACTTAGCAGGAATTCGCCTGCGCTTAAGTCCCGGTCAAGTACGCGGTTTGATTCTCTCCAACTCTCCCGTGCGCGGTGCTGAAGTTGATGTGATTTTGCAAGGGAATAACGCTGAAACGCTACAGCAAGCAGGGCGTCAAGTGTTAGCAGCGATGGAAGAACGAGTCACCTCAGCCAGATTCCGTCCTGATGCAGACCCCCGTCAACCAGAAATTCAGATTCGTCCTGACTGGGAGAGAGTTGCAGCTGTAGGGTTAACGACTCAAGAGATTGGGGACACAATTGCGACTGCTATTGAGGGAAGTATACCTACTCAGTTGCAACGCGGCAACCGTTTGGTAGATGTACGGGTGCAATTAAATAAACAAGCCGTAAAATCAGCTTCCGAACTGGCAAGGATACCTTTATTTGTTACAAATAATCGTCAAGTGCGTCTCAGCGATGTAGCTGATATTGTGGAAGGTCAAGCACCTGGAGAAATTCAGCGCATTAACCAACGCCAAGTTTTCATTATTGCAGGCAATTTAACTGAGGGAGCTAGTCTCAGTCAGGCATTAGAACAGGTAAATGGCGTATTGAACAGTTTAGATTTACCTGAAGGCGTTAGCGTGTTGCCCAGTTCAGCAACAGAATCTAATCAGCAGTTGCAAGATTCTCTCAAATTGTTAGGGGGATTAGCTGCCTTTCTCGTGTTTGTGGTTATGGCAGTACAGTACAACTCACTGGTCGATCCGTTGGTGATTATGTTTACGATACCGCTAGCATTAGCTGGGGGTATTTTCGGACTTTACATCACCAAAACCGCGATAGGCGCAACAGTGATAGTCGGTGCAGTATTGCTGGTAGGTATTGTGGTCAACAACGCCATCATCATGGTAGAACTAGCAAATCAAATTCGGGAACAAGAAGGAGTTGACCGTCAGACTGCCATTTTGAAAGCAGCACCGCAACGCCTGCGTCCTGTGTTGATGACAACTATTACCACTGTTTTAGGTATGTTCCCCTTGGCGCTGGGAATTGGTGAAGGTTCAGAGTTCCTGCAACCTTTAGGTGTTGTAGTGTTTTCAGGTCTATCGTTAGCAACAGTGCTGACGTTGTTTATCATTCCCTGTTTTTACACTCTGCTGCACGGTTTGCTGGATTTCAAATGGGCAAAACCCATGTTAAATAAGGTGGATAAGTTGAGAAAATGGTGAAGAAAGCGATCGCCTTTCGGGATTGTCGTGTTCTTTGGGATAGCGATCGCCACAGTTTTGACGCTGTTTATCATTCCCTGTTTTTACATTGTGCTCCACGATGTCCTAGGTGGGAAATGGGCAAAACCCGTGTTCGCTAGGCTGGGTAAGTTGAGGAAAATGTGAACATCGCCTTGTGGAGAGGGAGGAGCAACGTAAAAATCAGAGTTTTAAGCCTCTCTCAAGCTCCTCCTACAGCAACTCTACCAGCTTCAATACGACACGTGCTTGGTTTTCAGCCGCGACTGCAAAGAAAGTCTGCAGTTGTACTGCTGCTGACTCCTCACCACCGCCCGCAAGATCCGAGACACTCCGTACTGCAATAAAGGGTACGCGATTTGAGAAAGCCACCATAGCCGAAGCTGTGGTTTCCATATCCGCAACCAGCACCTCAGTATTGTTATTCTTGTTACCGCGTTCGTCGAAGTTTAAATGAGTTGCGACATATTTGCGATAAGCAGCATTATCGACAAAAGTCGGATCACTAACTCCGTTTCCGCCCACAATGAGACGAGGAGCAGGATCAAGCGGCGTACTGTTACATCTACCGCTGGTATCGACTGGTGCACAGTTCAGGAGTTCCACATTAATTTGCCGAGCTTTGGCAAGCATATGTGGATCGACGGTAAACCAAAATCTGAGATTCTGATCTGTGTTTGGATTGGTAGGTACACCTGGAAACGGCACTGGGCGGAGTTGCTGTACATTATTTGCATCTAAGAAATATTGGGGTATGTCATCGGAACTGACGTTGGTGTTACGTAAAAAGGCATTTTTTGCATCCGGTGCAAAGATTGTCTCGGTATTAGCGAACCCTGGCGATTGTGCGGTTCCAGATATAAAGTTACAGGTTTGAGCTTCCTGTGATGCCTCTTGTAGTGTATGGTTGAGTTGCAATCCGACTGATAAAGCACAACGAACTGTATCTCGGGTGTTGTTGAAATACATTTCTTGATGAAAGCCCCAGCGTTGCGGAATGGTAACCGATCCGATTGGAGTCTCGTTGGGTGTGTCTGGATTGTCGTCATTTGCTCCGGTACCGCCAACTCCCCCGGCGACTCCACTAAAAATAACATTAGTGATGCGAAATTTATCTAAGGTCAACTGGGTAACCATAGAGGCATTCACAACACTAATGTTTGTTAGTAGCACCACCACATTTTTGCCACGCAGCTTCCCTTTGCTGAAACTAGAGAAGTATCTTGCTGCAAGCAGGCTTAGTAAAACCTTACTGGAGTTGATCAAAATTCGGGCATCTCAAATCAATGGTTGTATCTTTTGCATCGATATGCACACTAAAGACGCTACACATCACGGCGAAACTGAGCAACAGATTTATGCCCTGAATGCTTGGCGTGAGACTCCATTTTTCACGCCTGAAGAACGAGCTAGCTGTGTTGGCATTCACCGAAGCAGTAACCCTGATTTGAAACAACCACGTTCCCGATGACGTGTATGAAGAAGTCAGCCGTTATTTTGATGCCAACCAAATTGGACAAATACTCATGGCAATTCTCGCCATTATAGAAAAGTAGCAAGTTTCCACCTAAGGCGCTGTGCTCTGCGCATGCGCCTAATTAAAAAACAACTTAAAACTAGATAAAAAGTCGATACGATTCACTTTTCATCAAAATAGAGAATCCCAACCAGATTAACACAAACGGAAAGATTTTCCGACCATAGCGAGTGAGAAGGGGAGCCATGAGAGGATTACGAGTCATGAAGTAAGAAAGGCAGCACCACACTCCAACACTCACATAGCAAACACACAAAATCACACCCAAACTTGGGAGATTGCTGCTGGCAAACAACGGCACGTAGATCCCAATGTTGTTGCCTCCATTTGCAATGGTGACTGCAGAAACGCGGTAAGTTTGGGGATCGCGTAGAGTTGCCCATAGCGATTTCTTACGGCGGTGAGATCTGGCATCAGAGGTGAAGTTTATTGACACCGTTTGCACTTCCTCTCCTCCGTCTTCTCGACTCATGAGCTGAGTGATACCAATGGTGATTGGAAGGAAACCTAGTAATCCAATCCAGGCTTCTGGAATGAGTAAACCGCCGAAGAAACCAGGGAGACTAGCAAGCACTAATGCCGTGAATCCAACAAATTCACCGAGAACAATATGTTTGGGACGAAAGGTGCGATTGACTTTTCCAAAGAAGGCTGTCAAGTATAAATTGTCGTCAAATGTGGTTGCTAAAGCCGTAGAAATCCCAAGAACTAATGTGCTAATTAGCCAAGTCATAACTGTTATTCACTATGATTCAATGCTGTTCTTCGTTGTCCTTTTCTGCTTCTCTAAGTGAGGGCACTGCAGGAAATTGTTCAATTGTCAATCAAATTAGTGATTTTTGTCTCAGCCAGGTACCTTGGCAGCGCATGACTACAATTTAGGGCTTTCTACTCAATGAAAGCAAATCTTCTTTTTTTTCAAAACGATAAATAAAAGTTATGAAGAGTCCAATTCTTAAGGAGAATTCGCACGGCTTCAACGTAGTTAAGGTAGAGACGAATGCCTTGATTTGTGATTGGCTTTGCCACTGCCCCTTGGGCGATCGCCTTTAGGACTTCAAAACTCTAATGATAAAACCGCGTGGCAAAGTTCTGCGATCGCGACGGGGACAAAGCACGCGCCTTAACAATTGCTGCCCCTAACAAAGCGTAAGATATGCCACCAACTACCATCAACAACAATAAAACAAAGATTCCCAAGGTACTTGCTAGTCCTGTAGAACTGTTCCACAACCCGTGAAGTCCAGCCGCACTGAAATATCCCAAAGCCAGAATTTGCCAAGCTTGACGGGGCTTAAGTATACTCAAGCCAATACAATATCCAAACCATCCACTCCAAGCCATGTGACCTGCCACATCACCCAAAATTCGCGGAATCAGCAGTTCTAACCCCAGCCGCAAACCAGCATCTGTTCCCATCTGTTGTGCAACCTGTGCAATAGTACCAGGCACATATTGACCTAAAGTTTCAAATAAGGTGAAGCCAACTGCAGAAGCACTTCCGATCAAAATTCCATCTAAAGGTTCCTCAACGCCAATATCTTCTCGCGTGGGAGATGTAAATGCTCTTCCTAAAAAATAAAATCCGATAACTGGCAAAGCTTTAAGCAATTCTTCCAGCAGCCCAGAACCAAAAAAGTATCGCAGAAACAACTCGCCAAAGCTAACAGTACTAGGGTTATCTGGTATACTACCTGGAAGAATGCTGCGAAACACCAAAAAAAATAGATTCAGAACCGGACTGAGCAAAATTAATATCGTAAAAACAGCAGAAGCGATTAGCACCCACCAAGCTTTCGGCTTACCACACAACTGGTAAACAAAATATAAGGCAGCAGTTGCTAAGTACGCACCTAATAATATTTGATATAAAAATCCTTGCACAAAAAACAGTAGTACCACGAGTATGACTGTGATGATTCCTGGTACTAAGTAAGCCTTGCGAGTGAAATCTTTTGGTCGAAAAAGAATAGGAAGCATTTGCGACCAACTCGCCTCAGTCTGGCTGTTAACTAACGCCCGAGGATTTGCACTCATCGTTACCCGAGTTGCTGTTACTGATGAGTGTGGTTCGTCAACGCCTTGGGAGTTGTATTGGTACTCAAACAACAATTCTGGACCGCTATTGCCAAGCTTAATGCGATCGCCCGCTTGCAATTCCTGACATCCCTGTAAAACCTCTCCATTTAAATAAATCCCATTGGCACTATTCAAATCACACAGCAGATAGCTTGTTCTCCCATCTGGCGTTCTAGATGAGCGAACAATGGCATGACGCCGCGAAACCATCGCATAATCATTAGAATTTAAGACAATTTGGCAACTACGATCGCGCCCAATGACGACCTCACCCGTTTCAAGCAGTGAGTAAGATGTTTCTCCACTTGTGGAGACTAACCGCAGAAATGCATGACTCATTCAAGCAACCCCCCTGCCCATTCTTATAGTAACTTGACAGCAGGTAGCGTTCAAAATGAATGCAATTACCCAATATACCGTAGAAATTCTGGCTCAATTCATACATTTCACCCTTCTTTGCACAGCCTTTATGGATTTTTTGTAATAGTTTTGTGTTCTTGATAACGTTGTCGTCAAAAAATTCTCTCTTTAAAATATGTAGACTGTAAGGTAGTTGTCGATTTATTATTGTTGATGTGAGTTTTTTCCTGGATTATGAATACGGAAGAAATAATCCGCTCTATTGAAGCGGAACAACTAAAATCTAATTCGCCCCAAATATTTGTGGGCGATACAGTCAGAGTTGGAGTCAAAATTAAGGAAGGCGAGAAATACCGCGTACAACCGTACGAGGGTGTGGTCATTGGTAAACGCAATGGCGGTATCAATGAAACCATTACAGTCCGTCGCGTATTCAAAGGCGTAGGCGTCGAACGGGTGTTTTTGGTGCATTCTCCTCGGATAGACAGCATCAAAGTATTGCGTCGTGGTAAGGTAAGGCGTGCTAAACTTTATTATCTACGCGATCGCGTTGGTAAGGCTACCCGAATCAAGCAGCGCTTTGACCGCGCTCTTTGAGCTAAGACCTAGATATGGTTCAAGGGTTCAACAAAAAGCGGCGGGAGCCGCTCCTAAGTTCCCTCGACCAAAATCAACTAAAAAAATTTGCCAAGTTGCGTTAAACTAAGGTAAATTAAGTGTAATAACTGAATAAAAGCAAGCCTGTGCGCTCTTAGTTCAGTTGGTAGAACGCAGGTCTCCAAAACCTGATGTCGGGGGTTCGAGTCCTCCAGGGCGCGCTGACAACAAAAATAAAGCCCGAAAATTATGCAACGTCTGCTAAAATAGCAGTATTGTTGAAAATTTCGGGTGTAATTTTTGTGTATGCGGCTTTTTGCTTCAAACAAGTTGGTTTGAGTAGTAGCTGTTATACAAAGATAAAATGAACAGGCAATAGTTTTCTGGTTCAGAAATGGGGGCGAGAGAAGATCGTGGCCAAAAAAAACGAAGCACAAATGACAGAGACCAGCAATGGGTTTAGCATAGCGAACTTTTTGAATGGAATAAAGGAAGAGTTCGACAAAGTCGTTTGGCCGAGTCGCAAGCAGCTCATAAGTGAATCAGCGGCTGTGTTATTGATGGTGACTCTCTCCGCATCCTTGATATTTCTGGTAGATAAATTCTTTATTTGGGCAGCACAACAGGTGTTCTAATGACTTCTGCAACAGACGGAGATTACAATGCGACGCAGCAGTCAGATGATGCCGCAGAAACAGCGTCAGATGCTTCTTCAACAGAAGCCCGCTGGTATGCAGTACAAGTAGCCTCTGGCTGTGAGAAGCGTGTTAAGACAAACTTGGAGCAGCGCATTCAAACCTTTGATGTCGCTGATAAAATTATCCAAGTGGAAATTCCACACACACCAGCAGTGAAAATCCGTAAAGATGGTAGTCGCCAGCATACGGAAGAAAAAGTCTTCCCTGGTTATGTGCTAGTGAGGATGATGATGGATGACGACACATGGCAGGTGGTGAGAAACACCTCCCATGTGATTAATTTTGTGGGAGCAGAACAAAAACGTGGTAGTGGCAAGGGTCGCGGTCACGTAAAACCGCTACCGCTGAGTTATACAGAAGTAGAAAGAATCTTCAAACAGACCAGCGAACAGGAACCAGTTGTCAAAATTGATATGGCTGCTGGTGATAAGATAATTGTGCTTTCTGGTCCGTTTAAGGATTTTGAAGGTGAGGTGATTGAAGTCAGTCCAGAACGGAGTAAACTCAAAGCCTTGCTTTCGATTTTTGGACGGGATACACCAGTAGAATTGGAATTTAATCAGGTAGAAAAACAGAGCTAATAAAAATGGCGAAAAAAGTAGTAGCGGTCATTAAATTGGCCCTGAATGCTGGGAAAGCCAACCCAGCACCGCCGGTGGGACCTGCTTTAGGTCAGCATGGCGTTAATATCATGATGTTCTGCAAAGAGTACAACGCCAAAACAGCAGATCAAACTGGAACGGTAATACCAGTAGAAATTTCGGTATATGAAGACCGGAGTTTTACATTTGTACTCAAGACTCCTCCAGCATCGGTGCTAATCACCAAGGCAGCTAAAATTGACAAAGGCTCTAGTGAACCCAACAAAAAGAAAGTTGGATCTATTACTAGAGAGCAATTGAAGCAAATTGCTCAAACAAAACTGCCTGACCTCAACGCCAATGATGTTGAAGCGGCGATGAACATCATCGAAGGCACCGCAAGAAACATGGGCGTCACAGTTACGGATTAGTCAAATATCAGCGTCCACGAGTCCACGACTCGGTTCAAAATCCAAAATTATTCGGGGGAGAGGCAAAGCTTCGTAATAGACCCCAGGAGAAAAAAAATGGCGAAGAAAGTATCGCGCCGAATACAGGCGTTACTAGAAAAAGTTGAAGACAGGGATTATGCACCCTTAGAGGCGTTAGCCCTTTTGAAAGAAACGGCAACAGCAAAATTTCCCGAAGCAGCAGAAGCGCATATCAGGTTAGGAATTGACCCAAAATATACCGACCAACAGCTGCGGACAACGGTAGCACTGCCCAAAGGAACAGGACAAACCGTACGGGTGGCAGTCATTGCCAGAGGGGAAAAGGTAACAGAAGCAAGCAATTCTGGTGCTGATGTCGTTGGTTCAGAAGAACTGATTGACGAAATTCAAAAAGGTAGGATGGACTTTGACAAGCTCATTGCCACACCAGATATCATGCCTCAGGTGGCAAAGCTTGGTAAGTTACTCGGTCCTCGTGGTTTGATGCCATCACCCAAAGGTGGGACAGTGACATTCGACGTGGCAAGTGCGATCGGCGAATTCAAAGCAGGTAAATTAGAGTTCCGAGCTGATCGTACTGGCATTGTCCATGTTATGTTTGGTAAGGCATCATTCTCTCCAGAGGATTTACTAGTAAACTTGAAGGCGTTGCAAGAAACAATCGACCGTAACCGTCCTTCAGGAGCTAAAGGTCGTTACTGGCGCACAGTGTACGTGTCTTCCACAATGGGACCATCGATTAGGGTAGATATTAACGCCTTACGCGATGCAAAATTGACCGAAGCAGCATAATAGGTTCGTAGTTAGCGCTCTTTGCGTTTGCTATAAACAAATTTCCAAAATTAAATAAGCAACAGCCAAAGACAGCAGGTGCTATTCGCTTAATATCCTGCCGAGGTTTGCGCCCTAATTGCTAAAAGTACCTCACGCGCATTGTGTGACTACTGGTGCATGAGGCTCAAAATGTACAGATGCATTTCTCTGCTGCGTCTCTACTGCAAAACCCCGGCTGTGAAAGCTGGGGTTTGTTGTTTTTGTAGCTAATAGCACAAAAGGCAATGAGCCATTAGCAAGAAAAGCATTTTTAAAGGAGGTGAAACAACCGAGATGCCAAGAACGATAGAAGACAAAAAAGCTATAGTCGCTGACCTCAAAGAAACTTTGAGTCAGTCTCAACTCGCACTGGTCATTGACTACCAAGGGCTAACGGTTGCTGAAATCACAGATTTACGGCGACGGCTGCGTCCGGCTGGCACTGTTTGCAAGGTGACTAAGAACACCCTGATGGGCATTGCCATTCAAGACGATGAAAAATGGCAAGTGCTGTCGGAATTGCTCACAGGTTCATCCGCCTTTTTGCTAGTTAAAGACGATTTCTCTGCTGCAATCAAGGCTTACCAAGATTTCCAGAAAGCCAGCAAGAAAACAGAACTTCGCGGCGGCGTTATGGAAGGTCGCCTGCTGAAAGAACCTGATGTCAAGGCTCTGGGAGATTTGCCATCCAAAGAACAACTCATGGCGCAAATTGCTGGAGCTATCAACGCGTTGGCTACCAAGATTGCTGTGGGTATCAACGAGGTTCCCGGTTCGCTGGCTCGTGCGTTGCAGGCTGTCGCGGATCAGGAAAAAGGCTCAGAAGGCGAAGAAAGTGCTTCCTAGTGAGTCGTTAGTGCTAATTAGAACAACTCAAATCATTAATCAACATTACAGGAGTTATATACATGTCTGCTGCAACTGATCAAATTTTGGAACAACTAAAAGGCTTAACTTTGCTCGAAGCATCTGAATTGGTGAAGCAAATTGAAGAAGCCTTTGGCGTCAGTGCTGCTGCACCAGTTGGAGGCTTTGTGGCAGCAGCACCTGGTGGTGCACCTGCTGCTGCTGAACCAGTAGAAGAACAGACCGAATTTGACGTCATTCTAGAAAGCGTCCCAGCCGATAAGAAAATTGCTGTACTCAAGGTCGTGCGCGAGTTGACCGGTTTGGGCCTCAAGGAAGCAAAAGACTTGGTAGAAGCTGCGCCTAAGCCAGTTAAGGAAGCGATCGCCAAGGATGCGGCTGAAGCTGCTAAGAAGCAGTTGGAAGATGCTGGCGGTAAGGTAACTGTGAAGTAATTTGTAATTTAATTACGAATTACTACGAAGTACTCCCATCAGGAGTGCAAAATCACCTCTCTTTTCCTTGGCGTCTTGACGGTCTTCTAATAAGTAATCTTCTGGCGACAAGAGAATAGTCATTATTAGTTAGCAGCCCACTGTCGAGTTTGACTTGGGCTGCTGCTTTTTTTGTCTAGGGCGGGGAGAGGTAGCTTTGGCTATTAGAGGAATGTGCCAGATGAAAATCTGGCATTTTGATTATTGACTACACTCTGTACAATCGCAAAGTCGAATGAAACTACACCCGTCTCACAACCCCCCGATCCGGCAGTTCAAAAGATGCAGCCGTGGTAATTGGTGCGTTGGGGTCGGGGACTGTCGGTCCGGTGGGTGCAGACTGCGGCAGTAGTCGGTAGTCGCTTCGCCAGCGTTCGCGAGTGAGGTCACAGACCACATAGCCGCGCTGCCGACCGTTAAAATATTTCACCCACGGACTCTCGGGCAACGCAGCCTCAATTCTATCGCTAGCTCCGAAACCAGAGGTAATTGAGGTGCCGACAAACTCAGTACCTACTACGGGAGAGCTAGGATTGTTGAAGTCCGCCAACAGGTCGCTAACCCAGCTAGAATGGGTATCACCAGTGAGGACAATTGGGTTTGAAGGTCTGCGTTGATTCAGAAAGTCAAGGATGCGTTGGCGGGCAGCTACGTAACCATCCCAAGCGTCAACGTTGAAAGCTGACTCTTCACCTGCTGTCCAGTCATGTTGGGTGAAGACCACCTGCTGAGCGAGGACATTCCAACGAGCTTTGGAGCGGTCAAGACCTTCAAATAACCATTTCTCCTGCTCAGCACCAGTGAGAGTAGCAGCCGGGTCAAAGGCTTCATCACAACGAGGCTTGATGCCATCATCACAGGGCTGGTCGGTGCGATACTGGCGGGTATCTAGCACGTTAAATTCAACCAGATCGCCGAAGGTTAGACGCCGATAGAGTTGCAAATCGATGCCTTCGGGTTTCGAGAATGGGCGCAGCGGCATATGCTCGTAGTACGCCTGGAAGGCAGCAGCGCGTCGTGCAAGAAACTGGTCTCGCGGCTGTAGCTCAGGGTCTTGAGGAATTTCGTCTGCCCAGTTGTTGTCTACTTCGTGGTCATCCCAAGTCACTGCCCACGGAAAACCCGCATGGACAGCCTGTAGGTTTGTGTCAGTCCTGTATAAGGCATGGCGGTTGCGGTATTCTTCGAGCGTGACGGGTTCCGGTCCATTGTGCTGCCTGATCCGGTCAGCCTGTGCTGGTCCCTCGTAGATATAGTCACCAAGGTGGACAACGAGGTCGAGTTCCTCCTCTGCCATGTGTTTGTATGCCGCAAAGTAGCCATCTTGCCAATTTTGACACGAAGCAAACGCAAAGCGGAACTGTTCGATTCGTTGTCCAAGAGCAGGAGCTGTGCGAGTGCGCCCAATGGGGCTGACTTCATTACCCACCTTAAACTGATACCAGTACCATCGAGCAGGTTGTAGTCCACTAACGACGACGTGTACCGAGTGTCCTAGTTCGGGAATTGCATATGATGTCCCGCTTCGCACAACTTGCGTCATCTTTTCATCTGTAGCTATTTGCCACTGCACTGGGACATTTTCTGACGGCATTCCACCCCCATTGAGAGGGTCAGGAGCTAACCTTGTCCACAGAACAACGCTTCTTGGATACGGCTCACCTGAAGCTACACCGAGGCTGAATGGATAAGCGGAAAACTTAGGTTGAGCATTCACCCTGCTGGACCACTGGCTTGTAACCACCAAACCTGTTAAGAATCCAGCACCCAGTAAAACGTCGCGCCGCTTGAAGCGGGTAGATAATAATCGCTCAAAATGCAGGCGTTCCATGTGTCAATTGTTGATTGTAGATTTGACAATACCAGCCAAAGTACGGAGACTAACTAAAACCAAATAAGCTCAAAATAGTGAGCTTTAACTGACTTAAGCTATTAACCAGGAAATGTATTTTCTAGCGCATGATCCAGATGCTGCAAGAGTTTGAGTTCTAATTATTCGTTTCTGCTAGAAAATATATGCAGCAAAAGATTACCAACCCAGCACCAAATACTTGTTAAGATGCTATTAAAATTGGCTTAAAGTGATTTATAGCAATCCTAAATGATTTGTGAAAAACAAGATCCCGACTTCTTTGAGAAGTGGGGATGCCGACGGTGTCGATTTTCATAAATGAAATAGGATTGCTATATGTAGTAAGGACTTTAGTCCTTGTTTTCGTCTAAGAGGACTAAAGTCCTCACTACAAAAAGGTGTTCGGTGAAAAAATTGAAGCAGAAAATGGTGTCGCGCAAGCGGTGAAGCTTTTACACTCCGCAATACTACGCTGATACTTTGTATTAAAATTAAGCCCATTCACGGAAAAAGCTATTCTCCTGCCAAACAGCAGCAGTACGTTGCTCAATAGCTGAAATTTCATCATTTGAAAGAGTCTGAAAAGCTTGAGCGACTCTCACATTTTGTTCTAACAAAGCAACATCTTCTGCTGCAATAATGCAACAATGGACACCCCTTTGAGAGAGAGCATAACCCATAGCTTGATGCATTCCCTGTAGAACACCAGGCTTGAACAGCCGACCGTATGCTGGTACTTTCATCGCAATGATACCAGTATTTTTTTGCTGAGCCACTGGTAGGACTTTAGTAATAAAAGGTTTTGGGTTGTGTTTATCAGCAGCGTTGATAGGTATAAGAGCGGTGTCAAATGGATAGCGGCGTAGCCCTTCAGCAATGATTGTGGGGTCATGGTGTCCTGTGATGCCGACAAACCGCACTATTTTTTGCTCTTTCGCTTCTTGTACAGCCCTGATTGCACCATGTTTGGTATTTAGGATGGCATCTAGATTCCAATCAAAGGAAACGGAATGTAACTGCCAAAGATCTAGATAATCGGTTTTGAGACGTTTGAGAGATTGCTCTAATTCTCGCCACGCCCCATCTCTGTCTCTTATGTTGGTCTTAGTGGCTAAAAACACCTCTTTTCGATGTGGTGGAATTACTTTGCCTAGGCGTTGTTCACTTGGTCCGTAATTGGCAGCCGTATCGAAGTAACGAATCCCTAGCTCAAATGCTCGTTCTATAATCGCTATGGATTTGTCCTCCTCTTCCTTTGGCGGACGAGATAGAGGTGATGCAGATCCTCCCAAACCAAGAATGGGTAATGACACGCCTGTGCGTCCTAGCATTCGTTGTGGCATCTTTGCCTCGGGTTTTTCAGATGCAGAGAGGAGCTGGTTTTGAGGTGTTTGAGCAGTAGAACTGGGATGTTCTGGTGATTCCGTGGTGTTGGTTAATTGTTGACAAGCTGAAGTGCCGACAATTCCGCCAGCAACAGCCATACTGGTGATCAGAAAATTGCGTCGGGTCTTTTTATTGCTTGTCATGGTGCAACTCCAGTCAACATTACCCAGTGTTGTATCGCAACTGTTAAGAAAAAACCCCACCCGTAGATAGAGATTTTCTTATTTCTGCAAGTTGGAGTCCCAAACAGCAATATAAATTTGGTCTTGTCGATTACGTTGTATGCTCCCTTTTAATTCACCAATATTAAATGAGTATTGATTCGTTTTACGCTCATAAACTTGTTGCAGTCCTTGCTTAATGTCACCAGAAGCATTACCCCCCAGCATTCCCTGCAATGTATTCTGCATCACCTGTGGTTCGACAGATTGGGCAAAAGAGACTTCTGTTTGACGCAGCACTCCTGTTTTACGGTCAAATAAATAACCAAGATCAACGCGGTTTGGGTCATGCTGATAAAGATAAGCGCGAGTTCTCCACAAACCTCTGGAAACCTTAGTTGGATTTCCTAACGCTGATTTGACAGCATCTTCCGGAGTGCCGACGGGAAATGCAGGAACGCCACGACTCGTGGTATTGGGAGTTGCAGTATTTTCTTTTTCCTGCTGCGGAGGTGGGGTGGAAGCCTCTGGGGTTGGGGTAGGAGTAGCACTAGGAGTAGCACTAGGAGTAGGAGGATCTGGCTGTTCCGCTTTTTGCGGTGTCGTTTGTTGTTGTGGAATCGATTCTGGCGGTGTAGTTTCTTGTGGCGTGGAAGCAACTGGAGTTTGGGATTCTACTGGTGGAACTTGTTCTTCTGGTGCTGGTTCAAATGTTGATGGTTCTTGTTGTGAGTTAGGAGTTACTGAGGGTGGGGCAGATGTATAAGTTTCTGACTGCTGCTGTTGTGGTGGGTTAGGTGCAGTGACAACTGGAGGTGGTGCAACAATCCTCCTATTTCTGCGTGTCGTGGCTTCGGAAGTAGGAGTTGGGGATGCTGTTGGAGGAGTTGGAATTGTAGCGTTAGATTCTGGAAGCGGCGTAGAGGCGGGCGATATGGTAATTGGAACTTCAGACTCTTGACGGGTTATGTTGGCAATGGCTACTGCACCAATCAAGCTACCCACAACTAAACTGCCTACAATCCAAGTCGGTTTTTGCCAGTTGGTGCTTGGGGAAGCAGTTGGAATTACAGGAACTCTTTGATTGGAAGCTAACGGTGGTTGAGTATGCTTGGATGAGAATGATGCACCAGCAGCGGGAGGTGATAGCGGTACTGTCGGTTGATAGGCAGCTGTTGGTTCTGCTGTAGGAAGAGAAGTTGCAGATTTCAAAGCATAAAGCATTTTGCTAGCAGTCGTGTAGCGATCGCTAGCTTGTGGTTTAATTGCCTGATTAAGTACCATCGTCAAATCGTGGGACACTTCAGGGGCGAGGTGATGCCAGATAACTTCACCAGTATGAGGATGCGTTTGTAGTTCATACGGATGTTTGCCAGTGAGCAAATAAATTGCCGTCATGCCTAAGCTATAGATATCACTGGCGTAAACTGGGCGTCCAACGGCTTGCTCGCTTGGCATATATCCTGGTGTCCCTATGACCAGCGATTGTGTAGGATATCCTGCAGGGCTGACTACTGAACGTATAGTTTCTTTAACAGCGCCAAAATCAATTAAAACTGGCTTGCGATTGGCGGAGCGGATAATAATGTTATCAGGCTTAATATCCCGATGAATAATGCCTTTGCTGTGGACATAATCCAAAACAGACAGCAAACTCAATAACATTTCCCTTACAGTCGTTTCGCTAAGTATCCCTTGTGCTCTGACTATGTCTCCTAGGGTTTGACCTTGAATCCATTCTTGAACAAGGTAAAATTGCCCTGTCTCAGAAAAGTAGGCAAAGAGTTTAGGAATTTGCTCACTACCTTCGCCCAGAAACTCCAGGGTTGCAGCTTCTCGTTCAAATCGGTTTTGGATAAGTTGGTAGGTTTGCGGACTGTTAGTTACGGGTTTGAGTTGCTTAATCACACAGCGACGGCGAGAAGGCATATGCATATCTTCCGCCAAAAAAGTTTCACCAAATCCACCGGCACCTAGTACCTGGATAACTTGATAGCGATTGTTCAGCAGCTTGGTTGTCATGCTCCGTTATCCCAGCTCTCATTCGGTTAGAATATAACGCAGCCCAATAGGACATTGTACAGTTTACAAATGTATACTAAGCACCCTGACGACAATAAAAACCCAATGTATCCCGTTCTGATAACTCTGTTCCTAAAAACTAGCTGACATCCGCGACAACCCATCTGCTGTTATCAGCATCCCACAAAAGCAAAAAGCGCACAGAAGTAGGGACAACTTGTCCGGTTTTCATAAGATATTTTAATTGAGCATATACTGTAGCTGTTTCTGTACTTGCTTCTACTATGCTAACTTGCTCAACTTCTACGCTTTTAACTTTTCCTCCCCACCAATCAATGTAAGAAAGATAACCCTTAGGGTGAAGACGTTTATTGTTTTGGTAGCTTGGTATGAGCTGATCCCAAGCTGTTCTATACTGACCCTGATTAATAATTAAGTAATAATTTTGTACAGCCTCTATCGGTGAGGGCTGATTGTTTGTTGGCATTGGTGTTGCCAGAGGAAGTGGAGAAGATTGGGTTTGGGTAGGATTAGGAAGCTGAGTGCTGGGAACTGGCGTTAGTTCTGGCAGTACAGGCTCTAGAGTTTCAACAGGTATCGTAGTGGGTTCTGGAAAACTGGGAATTTTTGATGGCTTTTGAAGGGGAGTGGGTGAGACAGCAGTCTCCTGGAGTTCTGAAGCTAATGGAAAACTAGGAATGGGTGTGTTTTGTACCAGTGGTTGTGCCACCTCTGGTTGAGTTTGTTGTCTGTTAAGGGCAAAACCAATGATCACAGATGCACCGATCAAACCACCTACAATGATGCTGCCAAGAACGAAACCCTTCTGCTCACTGTTTTGTCTACCACTGTGATAAAAAGGTTGAGGAGCTGATCCTGGGCTGACAGGAATGGTATGTTGAGGTGTTGCAGGAGGCGGTACAGTTAATACTAGTGGACGGTCATAAGGTACGATTGGAGAAGTCGGTGAAATAGGACGAACAATTGGTACTGTGGGAGTCACAGGCGTTGTACCAAGATACAAAGCTTGCAACATCTCTCTGGCGCTGGCAAAGCGATCGCGTGCATGAAACTGAATCGCTTGATCTAAGACAGTGGCAAAACTGGGAGTGACATTTAAAGCATATTGTCGCCATACAAGAGTACCCGTAGCTGGATCAGCTGTTAATTCTTGCGGCGTTTTACCTGTGAGTAAATAAATCGCGGTGAGTGCCAAACTATAGATGTCACTGGCAAACATCGGGCGTCCAACCGATTGTTCGCTAGCCATAAATCCTGGTGTACCAATGACAATTGACTGTGTAGAATTAAGCGAAGAACTTATCAAAGTTCCTACTGTTTCTTTGACTGCGCCAAAGTCAATTAAAACGGGTTTACCATCAGCATGGCGAATGAGGATGTTATCTGGCTTAATGTCTCGGTGGACAATGCCTTTGCTATGAACATATTCGAGAACTGGTAAAATACTTGTCAAAATTTCTTTGACTGCACTCTCACTCATCAAACCTTGCTCTTGTAACTTAGATGCGAGAGTTTGTCCTTCTATATACTCTTGTACTAAGTAAAACTGACTGTTTTCTGAAAAATAAGCATATAATCGCGGAATCTGAGTGCTGCCTTCTCCTAAGTCTTCTAAAATGGCTGCTTCTCGCTGAAACCGCTGCTGTACCAACTGGTATATTTGAAGATTATCCTCAATTGGTTTGAGTTGTTTAATCACACAACGACGGAGTGAGGGCATTTGGGTATCCTCTGCTAGAAAAGTCTCTCCAAATCCACCGCCTCCCAAAGTGCGAAGAATTCGATAGCGGTTGTTCAGCAGCTTTTCCATATTTAGCGTCTGTCAGGAGAAATACATTCGAGAGACATTTTACCCTTTTCTCCTGTTGCAAGTGCTTAATATCAAGTTCGCTTAATTACTTATCATTCTAAACTCCTCGTGTCAGCCCTAATTGTAAGTGTTCATCCGAACCTAATATAACAGTGGCTGCTATGGCGCATATTTTTATATCTAAAAAACTATTTATTACTTAAAAAGTGATAAGTAAAATAAAATTGAAGTTGATGGTTAATAATCTCATTATGTATGGGCGTTGCTGATTCAAAGTATGAATTTAGGCTCGCGCTCTACGCAAAGGCGCAAAGATAAGGGGTTTGAAAATTAAACTTGAAATTTTATACCTCAATTTCGCAACGCCCTAATATGGTAAACCTACTTCTACCCATACTTTGGTAAGCGGTGAGTCGGAATTAGGATCTACGAAAGAATGAACTCTTAAAATTACTAGCCTCTCTTCAGCCCTAAGTGTGGTGACTTTACCTGTCAATTTGTAGTGAGGTGGTTGTGGCAGATTACTCCTTAAATTAACGTCTGAAGTGACAAAGAGCGACGTTAGTTTTAGGCATGATTATATTTTTATTTGCCTTTTCGCAGGAGATGGTTCATTTTGGCACAGTCTCCCCTATTTACCTTTACTTGAGTGATCGACCTCGCCAAGTCCAACCCCAGCCAGTTTCAGTCTTAATAACTGAAATAATCGCAATCAAAGCAACCAATAAACCTCCCAACCAATGTAGCCACCAGTACTTTGGAGAACTGTACAATGCCTGGGAAGCTAGGGTTCGCAAATTGTACTGAAGGAAAATCGCGCTCAAAGCTAGACAAATTGCCAGCCAGTCAAGCGTTCCCCATCCAATCAAAAGACTTTTACCAAGCAAAATTACCAATCCTAACCAGGGAATCAAGTAAATGCTTAACATCACCAGAGCTAAGTACAACATTAGCCAAAAATTCCGTTGAGCGCCTGAGTACAAAACTTTAGTCCAACCTTCCCAGAGTGCTGCCCAAGAGCGATACATTCGTAATGTAGCTAAATCTGCCCCTAGTACATATTGCAACTTTAAACCATTGGATTTCATTAGTCGTGCTAAAGCAACATCTTCAGCAACCTTACTAGCTACTGCACAATGTCCTCCTACCTGATTATAGGCTGAACGCCTAAACAGCATAAAAGGTCCCGCTGCAAAGGCTGTTTTTGTATTAGGGTTTTTTACAACTGTAGAGTTAAAAGCAACCAGCATATTGATGAATATCAATGGCTGTACTAACCACTCTGCGAGAGAACCACAAACTAACGCTGGTATACAGTTTAGTAAGTCAGTCTTTTCTATTTCTGCTTTATAAATAACGGTTTCAATTGCCCCTAGTTTCAATCGGACATCAGCATCAATAAAGAGTAAGTATTCTCCACAAGAGCGTTCAGCAGCTTGAGCACAAGCCCAGTTTTTGCCTGTCCAAACTTGTTTTTCTGGTCGAGGTAGTCCAGATACAACCTTCAACCGTAAATCACTAAGATTTTGCTGAAGTCGTTTCAAGATTGTTAGAGTTTCGTCAGTTGATTGATCGTCTACTACCCAAACTTCAACGCGATCGGCTGACAAGCTAGTACTCTTTAAAACAGACATGATACATTCTTGGATATTATCTGCTTCGTTATAAGCAGGAATAATCACTGAAACTGTTGGTAATCTAAAATTAAAAGTATCTTTAAGTATTACGTCCTTTGATGGACTTAGTTGCATATCGGCGATCGCACGTCGTAAAAAAACTAAGTACGTAGTCAGTCCAATCACAGAAAGACAAAGAAATAAAACAAGCAAAATCACAGTTTCACTCACTTGCTGACTAATCAGCGTCAGGCATTCGGGCAAAATGCTCTAATAGCAGTCTGTGGATAAAAATATAACTACCACTAACTTCTTGCAAAAGAATGCGTTCTTTTGCATAATTGAGAAAACGAGCGTAGTCCCAAGGAATATTGCCACTTCTGTAAAGAATAACACGTAAAACAAAGTGTTTAATGCAAACTAAACCTGAATTATCTCCACCAATTAGACCATTAATCAACCCAATTATGGAGCCAACTACTAGTGAAAAAATTAATCCATCAGAAAAAGGATTATTTCCATAATGAACCCACCAAATTATGCCTGGTTCCATATGAAAAAAAATCCATACTACCACACTAATCAATGCACCAATCAATCCACCAACCGTTATTAAATTGATAGAATTTATTACTGAATTCCAAATTCCTTGGTTAGTAATTTTATTATCTTTCTTTACATAATCTTTTTTTTCTACTCCTAACACCAAGCCGACCCATAGCCCCACAAACACACCTAACATTACTAAACCAAATAAAATTTTAATAACAATTTTTACATTAAAATTTTGAGTATAAAGCATTTTGGTAGTTTGATCTAAAAAATCATTAAACCAAAAATTGTTTATTGTCAAATTTGGATTAATAAACGTAATTATCATTCCAATAATTAGTAATATAATACCAGACAATATTCCCAATATCATTCCAATAATAAACTTGGTTTTTGCTTCTGAGAACGACAAATTTATACTATCTGTTGGCTGGATATTTTCAATGTCTGTACGTTTACTTATGAACAAAACAATGAAGACAAAAAGTGGAGTTTCTAAAATAGGTGTTATTGTTGTTTTTGAGAATTGGGAGAATAGAAAACTTGTTAAATACAGGCTTGCTGTACATATAGACAGTTCCAATAAATTCAATTTTAGTTTTAATTTTTTAGCTTCTACTATCGAAGTCAAACTTATCAATCGCCGAGATACCACTTCTAAATTGAGTCGTGTAAATATCTCAGATATTTGTCTAAATCTTCTACCGAATATTTCACTAAAATCTATAACGTCTATACGATTCAATTTATTTATCACTTTCAAATCGGATTGTATGAGGAACTCAGTTATCACTCCAGATATCAATCCAGCTATTGCTCCGATGCATATGTAAAGAAGTGAAGAATTTATTGGTTGACGACTATAATTGAATAAACTAGCGATTAGCCCACCAGACAACCCAGACAGTAACCGCACAATTAGCATGACTGCAAAATGGTATCTTCTCTTTTGAGAATATGTTTGGAACCAGCTTGGCTGCATATCCTCAATTGAAAAGACTGTTTGAGAGTTCTGTTTCATTCTTTTCGCTAACCAAATCAGCCAGTCTTTTGCTTTATCTTCTGGGTACTGCTGATGATTTTCTTTATTCCTACGTCTGGAGAACATCCTTTCAATATACTTATTAAACAGGTCTTGGCGTAGTTCTTCTTGGTTAGCCAATGCTTGTTCCGGTTCTTGAACCTGGTACTCGGCACTGTTTCGAGGCATTTTATTACCTCCAAAGCGTTTAAAGAAGTCAATAATGACAGTCAACGGATTTGAAGATAGTGTTGTTTCCTTTGGCGTTGTTTTTGCATTAGGTGGCGTGATTGTTTCATTAGGCAATGATTGGTAAACGAGGATGATAATATTCAGCATTAGCGGCGATTCGGCTAACTCTTGTAGGTGAGTATCATTTCTCAATGCTCTGCGAACTGTTGCCAGCTGCTTCTGATTACCAAGATCATCAAGATATTTATCAATTTCCTCTGGTCTGAGTGGTTGTAAGCCGATAGCAGCAGAGAAGCGTAAATGGCGTTTGAGGGCTTCATATTCCTTTATCCGGCTACACACTACTATCTTTGTGTGTCTGTGGTTATTCCCAAATACATTTAACGCCTCAACGCAGGCAATTCGGTCTTTTTTACTTACCTCATCTAACCCATCCAGCAATAGCAGTAGTTTATCCTCGTTTATCCAGCGTTTACCAATTTCCCTGGGAACCTGGTATTTATTGTTCAGTTCTTCGACTAGCCATTGTTGCCTTTCCCTTTTCCAAGAAGATAAGTTTAGTACTACTGGCATCGGTAGGCTGACATCTTCTTTGGCACGCTTAATCAAATCACGGGCAAGTTCCAGCAGAGTTATAGTTTTGCCAGATCCCGGCTCTCCTAAAATTAGGAGGCTACAATCACAACCCAAACTCTCAAATTTGTTAATTACTTTCGTACCTGATGGCAGGGTTTGCCACCCTTGTTCATCAATTTCCCAAATCGGCCTCGCAGGGGTATCCACAGCGTCAAATCGTTCTTGCAGTCCCAGTTCAATTAGTACCTCATTTTGCAAGGAGTTCTTCAATACGCCTTTGATCCAGGCATTTTCTACCTTATCGAGAAAATTATCGTGATCGCGCTTGTCTTGCTCATCCCTACTTGAAGCAGGTCTTTGTATCGAAGGCAACATCCCCAAAAAAAAGTTAAACACAAGGATGTTGCCAAACCATTTTTTATTGTCCTGACTCTGGGTATTATAGTTTCCCTGAATACCCTGCTGCCCACCATCTAATTTTGACGTTTTATTCGATTGCTGAATACCTGAACTAGGTGTTGATGGTTTATTGGAATCAGAGTCGGAAGGCGGCTGGTTCATTGGCTTGCCTTACTAATAGAGTCCAAACAAGTTCTTAGCCATACCTAACCCTAGCTTAACTCCTTAGCTTCACTGGTAGTTTTGAGTATTTTACTTATGCTTTTGAGACTCTTAGCTGCTAACGGTATTAATTGCTTGAGCTTCTTTCAATGATGCAGCTATACGCACAATTATAGACATAGTATTATTAGGTGTTGTAGTGCATAGAGACATACAAACCTAGACAGCCGTTTACTTTAACAGGATGCCCAAAAGAGAACCTGCTATTGCTTGACCCAACCAGTCAGTCACTTTCAACAAGATAGGCTTTACTTTTTCCCAAAGAGTCTTGCCTTCACCTTCGTTTTGACTGACATCATTTAAGGTTTCAGCCACGCCTTCTAGGTTGGTTGCAACTAGTTGTTTTTTTGGTTCCGCTTTTTCAGTTGCCTTTTTTGCTGCACTAAGATACGCAATCGCTTCTTTTTGGGTATCTGGTGGTAGTTCTGCACTACGAATCATGTCCTCAATCTGTGCAAGCATCTGGATGACTTGTTGCTGGGTTAATTGTTGACCAGCAGGTGCATCTGCTTGACTTGTCATTGCCTGTGAGTTATTATTACCCATCGCGGCTTGTTGACCGCCACCCATTGAACCAGTATTGGATTGTGAAATTCCACCTGGATTGTGAGTCATAAAATCTACCTCTTCAGCTTTTTTCTATAAAAAAAGTTAATTCCTATACAATACCTTTAGCAACTTCAGAAGCGTAATAGCAAAAGCAGTTCAGCAGCCATTACTTCACACCTTCATTGTCCGGTCTTACCTCTTACCTCTCTGAGCGTTTGCTAAAAGCTGCCAAAGGGGCAGTCAAAGCTACTTCTCTCCATTTTATTCTATAAACTATAGTAAGAATGACTTGTGAATTAGGTGACGGGACAACGGGTGGGGTGATCGCATCAACCTTGCTTTAGCACTTTTAACGGCACCCATCGGTATTAGTTTAATTACCCCTAGTATGGACAAATATAGCGATTCCCACATTCGTAAGGTACAGGAAAAATAATTAACCGCAGATGAACGCTGATGGACGCAGATAAATTTGTACCTCAGCAGGCTGGGAAACGCTATATTCGTAGGCTATATCGTGTCCATCCATACAGTCTTTAACGTTTTACTCCACTTTTGCCCGCTGCTCCTGATGAATCTGACTTAAAACACTCGAACTAACCTTAGCATTGAGTAAAGTGCCAAGTTATACTTTAAAGAAAGGCTAAAACTGATTTACGCTATTTTCATTTGAAATGGCGTGTAAAAGCTACGATGACACAAAGCGATCACCTTTGCGGCGCTGCCCTATGCGCGATCGCCCTCGGGCAACCACTTAAACTTTCTAAAGTTTAACTTCTTAACTTATAAATTTTTTATATCAGTAAAAATACTCTAACCTATACACTAACTGCAAGGTTTGTGACCTCGCAATTACAAGCCCCAACTTATGGTATGAAGATTGTTAATTTTGTTCCTGCAACGTATCTACACAGCGTATTTATAATAATACGTGAATTTTTCAATCCGCCCAAGGTATGATTTTTTTGTACCTATTTCATCCCGGCTTGACAACCAATACAGAACAATTGGCTTCTTCCACCACTTGAGAACTCACGGAACCCTGGACAATTCGCTTCATACCAGTTAAGCCGCGACTACCGATCATAATTAAATTAGCTTTGTAAATATTGGCAAGGCGAATAATTTCTTCTGCTGGATCGCCAGTGACAATTTCTATATCGCTTTCAACTGGCAAGATTGTCTGGTAGGATTGCAATTGTTTTTCAATATGGAAATAAGAAAATGCTGGTGACTCTGGTTGAGGACGGTCGGCGGGTACTTCTATCTCGGACTCTGATGTAGGAAACACATGGCAGAGAATGACTTTGCTATCTTTTGGCAGCACCAATTCTTGTAAAGCCTGAATGACTCTGTCTGCAAGTTCGGAATCATCCAAAGCAACCAAAATAGTCTTTAGCACCAATGTCGTCTCCACAAGAGTAGACCTTTTAGATACGTAACGGCAGAAGGAGATTAATGGCTACACCAACCTGGCCAATTTCAGGGCATAAGTTTGTATAGCCTTAAAGTTTCATTTGTAACCCATAGGCTCAATTTTGCCAAATATTTCCGGAAAAAATTAATAATTCAAATTCAAATTTACTCTTCCTTTTGAACTCGGCGTCTGACAGAATCAGCGTGAGAAGGTAAGCCTTCAGCTGTTGCTAGCACATCAATTGCACCCGCCACCTTTTCTAGTGCGGTCTGAGAGTATTGAATGATACTTGAGTGTTTCATAAAAGTTTCGACTCCTAAGGCTGAGGCATAGCGAGCAGCACCAGAAGTTGGTAGGGTGTGGTTTGGTCCAGCTAAATAATCTCCGACGGCTTCTGGTGTAGAATACCCTAAGAAAATGGCACCCGCATTCCGAATGAGTGGTAGTAGCTCCCACGGATCTTCTACTTCCAACTCTAAATGTTCGGGGGCAAATTCATTCGAGAGTTGGGCTGCTGCTTCCAAGGATTCGACAATCACTATCAAACCATAGTGAGCGATCGCCTTTTCTGTCAGCAAGCGCCTAGGGTGGTCTATGAGCTGTCTTTCCACCGCCACTTGTACGTTCTTTGCCAAAGCCGTATCCGTGGTCAGCAAAACTGCTGCTGCCATTGGGTCATGTTCGGCTTGCGCCAACAAGTCAGCGGCAACGTGTACGGGATTTGCGGTTTCATCGGCTATAATTAGCACTTCGCTTGGTCCGGCTAAGGAATCAATGCCTACGGTGCCATAGACGAGTTTTTTCGCCAAAGTTACATAAATATTACCTGGGCCTGTGATCACATCAACTTTAGGAATCGTTTCTGTACCATAGGCTAAAGCGGCGATCGCTTGTGCGCCTCCGACGCGATAAATTTCTTGCACCCCAGCTTCTTGTGCTGCGACCAGCACGGCTGAGTTAATTGCTTTGTCTGCTCCTGGTGGTGTCACCATCACCACGTGCGGTACACCAGCTACCTTTGCCGGAATTGCATTCATCAATACCGTGCTTGGATAGGCGGCGCGACCACCCGGCACATATAACCCTGCTCGGTCTACTGGTGTATACCGTTTGCCTAAAACGACCTCATCATCGCCAAACTGTACCCAACTTTTGGGAATTCGTTGGCGGTGAAATGTATCAATTTGGCGGCAAGCCAGCCTGATTGCCTGGAGCAATTCCTTTGATACCTGTTGGTATGCTGCATCCAGTTCTGAGCCTGTCACGCGCAGTTCTTCTGGCTTGAGGGTTTGCTTATCGAATTCGGCTGTGTAATGCAGTACAGCTTTATCGCCTTGGCGCTTGACTGCCTGCAACACTTCCCGCACTGTTGCTTCTTTGTGGAGCACCTGTTCATCATGGGTGCGATCGCAGATCCGTTGTAGTTCTGCTCTAACGTCTGCCTGCTGAGTAATGATTCGCAGCATGGAGTAAGGACAATGCCAACTTGAGAAAATTCCTGCCGTGAGAATGAGTTTTGCTTTTTCCCCAAAAGGGTGCAAAGCTAACCCTAACTCTCTTCTCTAGCTTAACCTGGATTTTTTTGATACTTCCACGGTTTTCAGCACATGGTTTGTGTCAAAGGCAACTAAATTGCGAGATTTTGACTTACCTTTTGGCTCTCCCTAGTAGCAGAAGACCCAAACTGGCTATCAACAGAAAACAGGCGTGCTACTTCCCGATATCCTCTCGCTCCAGAACCCAAACTTTCCTGGAGGTCAACTGTATGTTTTTTCATCTAGTCCTCCTTTTGAGTCTCGGTCGGATATGAGTATACTTTTTGCCTATTTTTTTACTTTACTTAATAACATATATACAGAAGCGATGTGGCTATTTGCTACATTTTAACTCTTGAACTTCACCTGTTTGCAGAACTGTTGTCTATAGCAATACATTCCTCTTTTGGAAAGAACTACATCACCAGTCTTTAGTGAACACTTATCTGATTATTCCCTTAACTAAAGTTAGGAAACTTCAATAAGCATTTTTCATTGAAAACTGATTTCGTCAAGAGTTTATAGCATAGTATTTCATATTAGCATATTTTGAGAGGTGATAACAAGGTTAAGCAACCTAGTTTCTTAAAATGCCATTAACACGACATAGGAGACTTTGGATACACTATTGCCAAAGGTTTCAAGCTTCTTACGAGTTGCATAGCCTCTCCTAAGATCCTAGATCCTGAGTTCTGAGTTCTTTCTTATTCAACAGTATATGCTTAAAAACTGTGATTATTTGGCTTAGATATATTCTTGTAAGTCAGGAAACTATAGTATGCGACATATCCATCAAAAGAAACGAAAAAAAATAAAAAATTATAAGCAATTATTCATATTGTCAGTAGTTATAGTCGTATTTCTTATGGGTATCGTGGCGATGCCTGTACGTAGCCAGGTAAATGTGGTCGATGCTGGAATGACAATCGAATTACCACTTTCAACCCGTGGCGCAAAAATTCTCGATGCCAAAGGTCAGCAAGTTTTACTTAGAGGTGTGAACTGGTTTGGTACGGAAACAGAAACCCACGTACCTCACGGCTTGTGGAAGCGAGATTATAAAGAGATACTGGCGCAGATTAAGAGCTTGGGATATAACCTGATCCGGTTGCCTTATTCTCTGGAAGCACTACGTTCGCCTAATGTTAACGGTATTGACTTCAGTATTGGTAGCAACAAAGAACTTGAGGGGAAAACCCCAATACAAGTCATGGACTTAATCATTCAGGAAGCGCAACGTCAGGGGTTACTCATTCTACTCGATAACCACCGTTTAAGCGATCAGGGCATTTCTCAATTGTGGTATGAAGACGGCTTCACAGAAGCAGACTGGATTGATACTTGGAAAATGTTAGCTTATAGGTATAAGAATCAAACGAACGTTATTGGTGCAGATCTAAAAAACGAACCGCACGGAAAAGCGAGCTGGGGTACTAACGATTTAGCCACAGACTGGCGACTAGCAGCAGAACGGGCTGGTAATGCTATTCTTGATGTTAATCCTAACTGGCTAATTGTTGTGGAAGGGGTAGAAAAGAACGTCCCTACACAAAAGCTACCCAAACATTGGCAGGGTGGCAATTTAGAAGGAGTGAAGCGCTACCCAATACGTTTATCTCGTCGCAACAAGCTTGTCTATTCACCTCACGAATATGGTCCTGGAGTTGCGGATCAGCCTTGGTTTTCTGAGCGAAAATTTCCCAAAAATCTTATTGATCGCTGGCAAATAGGATTTCACTATATTTCTAGTCAAAATATTGCGCCCATTTTTATTGGTGAGTTTGGTGGACGGGAAGTAGATACAAATTCTAAAGAAGGAATTTGGCAAAACGAATTTGTCAAATATATCAAACAGAAAAAATTGAGCTTTGCCTACTGGAGCTGGAATCCTAACAGTGCTGATACAGGCGGTATCTTATTAGATGATTGGCTAAGTGTTGATATTCCTAAGCAGCAACTACTATCCCAACTGCTGCCAGTTAATTTTTCTCAAGTAGCACCCGTGCAAACGAGTGGAGGAGTAGGGGGAAGCAGGGGAGAAATCAATTCAAAATATCCTACGGGAAGCCCTTCGGGTTTGCAGTCGCCTAGGTCGGGAAACCAACACCAGTCACCTACGGCGGGAAACCCGCCTACAGTGCTGGCTCCTCCTGCAGCGCTGTCTCACCGCCCAAGGGGCGTCTACAAAATTCAAAATTCAACATTAGGAGTCTCTTCCTTATCCCCCTCATCTCCCTCACTCCCTCACTCCCTCACTCCCTCATCTCCCTCATCCCCCTCATCCCCCTCATCTCCCTCATCTCCTGTGCGTATCTCTTCTTCTTCTTCCCAACTGGCAGTCACTTCTGATATCTATACAAATTGGCAAACGGGATTTTGTGTCAGCTTCAAAATTATGAATCAGAGCAATGCTAAGGTTAACGATTGGCTGCTGACATTTAGTATGAAACAAGCTGCTATTAATAACTCTTGGAACGGTAACTTTAAACCACAGGGAGCGACGCAGTATGTTGTCACGCCTTTAGACTGGGGAAGGGTGGTTGAGCCAAATCAAGTACGTGACTTTGGTTTTTGTGCCAATAAACTTGGTTCAGACTACCAGCCCACCGAAGTAAGAGTCAACACTCAAAGGTGAAAAGAGTGAACTACCCACACTGACTTGGAGTACCAAGTGCAGTGTTGGCTTCTGTAATCAATGGCGAGTGCCTCAGATTTGACTTTCGTCCCATCTTTGGTCTTACCTCCCCTCCTACAGCAGAGACGGCTGAACCTTCCGCCTTTAGCATTCTGATTCCCTCTGCTCTAATATTTATGGCTGCATTTCCATCACGGTCATGATGTGTGCCGCAACTTGGACAAGCCCATTCACGCACATCCAATGACAACTCACTGATTTGATAGAAACAATTAGAGCAGAGTTTGGAACTGGGGAACCATCTATCAATCTCAATCAACTTCCCACCTTTGCGTTCTAGCTTATAAGCTAAAAAGTTGGTAAAGGTTCCCCATCCACAATCAGATATTGCTTTCGCCAAATTATGGTTACGAACCATGCCCTTGACATGAAGGTTTTCTACTATAACAGCTTGGCTATCGCTGACTAACTTGTAACTAAGTTTATGTAGAAAATCTTGCCGCGAGTTGCTAACCCGTTCGTATACTTTGGCAACGAGTTTACGATATTTATACCTGGAATTACTTCCCTTTTGTTTACGCGCTAGCTTTTGTTGTTTACGCTTGAGATTCTTCTCATGCTTGGCAAGATGTTTAGGATTGTCGTATTTAGAAACTTTCTCCCCGTCGGTGACAACAGCAAAGTGTTTCAATCCTAAATCAATGCCATAAATTTTACCTTCAGCCGTAGTAGGGTTATCCCCTTCTACCTCAGTCAGAATAGATGCAAGATATTTTTCTGATGGAGTTTTACTAATGGTAACAGTCTTAATTTTCCCCTCAATTGGTCTGTGTATTTTGGCTTTGACAATTCCAATATTGCCTGGAAGTTTGACATTACCACCTACAATTTTGACGTTTTGAGGATATTGGATAGACTGCTTACCGTGTTTAGACTTGAACTTAGGAAACCCTGCACGTTTATCAAAAAAGTTTTTGTACGCTGTGGTTAAGTTGAGTGTTGTAGCCTGCAAAACCTGGCTATAGCATTCAGCTAACCAACAAGTGTTTTCTGCTTTTTTGAGGTCTGGTAGAAGAGCATTGAGTGCTGTACGTCCAAGCCCCTTACCCGTTTCTTTGTAAGATTCAATCGATTTATTTAGCGCATAGTTCCACCACCAACGGGCAGACCCAAATGTTTGAGCTAATAATACTTGTTGTTCTTTGGTCGGATATAGACGGACTTGTACGACTTTATGTAGCACTCAATATCACCTCCTTGGTTTTTTCATTCTACCACAATATACACTTAGCGATAAAAATATTCCGGAAATATTTGGCAATTCCTCATACATCTTTGCCTGTGTCTTTCCTGCGGAAAGATACAGGCAAAGATATAATCGTCGTTGCCCACCTTATATCCCGCCACTGATTCTGAGTACAGAATTCAGATGGGGGACTTACGGTGAATCAGTTAAAGTTTTTCAACGTCCTCTTAAGGTATGGTAGGCAAGCGCTGCTCGTACGTAGTAAGCTTCGTGCTTTAATAGAGCGCTTAAGCGCTGACTACATACCTCTAAAACTAAGCTAGTGACGCACCACGTTCCTTAGGATCATCGATTATAGCGCTTCTCGTTTGGATGAAGTAATTATTTATCTGTGTCCATCTGTGTCCATCTGTGGTTCTTATTTCTTGATGTATTGCACTCAACTGAAAACCGCTATAAATAACATGCAAATCACTCGTTTGACCTCACCCCGCCTTTAACTGTCGTTAAAGTCTCCCTCTGGGAAGTTCCCAGAGGGGTTGGGGGGTGAGGTTTTGTACTTTATTAAATCCGCGTTCCTTAGCTTCTCAAAACTGGGTAATGGTAACCTCAACCTATGACTGTTGCAGATGCTGCGGAAGTTACCTTTACCTGTTCACCAACTACAGAACTCTTATTTAACTGCTGACATACTTTATGTGTGCGTGTTATCACTCACAATCGGCGAATAATAACCTTAAATAAAGTTATCAATGACGTAGGGATATAAAGCAGCAATGCTGAAACTCACTGGTTATCAAATTATTGGGCAAATTCATGCAAGTGATAAAACTTTGGTATATCGAGGAATAAGAGAACAAGACCAAAAACTAGTTGTCATTAAAGTCCTACGGCGTAGCTCTCCTAGCTTCCAAGAACTGTCAAAACTCCGCAATCAATATACGATTGCGGAAAACCTCAACTTACAAGGCATCGTCAAACCTTACAGTCTGGAACCGTACCAAAACAGTTATGCCTTGGTTATGGAGGATTTTCCTGGGATCTCTCTCAAAGATTACATCAATCATATACAGTCAGCAAAATGCCTCCCTCTACAACAATTTCTCCACATCGCTCTTCAAATCGCCTCTACCTTACATGAGTTGTATCGTAACCGTGTTATTCACAAAGATATCAAACCTGCGAACATCCCAATTAGTCCCACAACTCTTGAAGTCAAACTTATTGACTTCGGTATTGCCTCTGTTCTGCCCAAAGAAGTTCAAATTCTTACCAATCCCAACGTTTTAGAAGGTAGGCTGGCTTACATTTCTCCTGAGCAAACAGGAAGGATGAACCGAGGTATCGACTACCGTACTGACTTTTATTCTCTTGGCGTCACGTTCTTTGAACTTCTCACTGGACAATTGCCTTTTACCACAACTGACCCAATGGAGTTAGTTTACTGCCATATTGCTAGACAATCACCCAATGCAAGTAGTATCAATCAGGGCGTTCCTTCAGTTGTGTCTGACATCATCAACTTACTCATGGCAAAAAACGCTGAAGACCGTTATCAGAGTGCTCAAGGGCTAAAGTATGACTTAGAAGTGTGCTTGCAACAGTGGCAAGAAATAGGAAAAATCGTACCCTTCGAGTTAAAAAAACAGGATATTTCCGACCATTTCTTAATTTCTCAAAAACTCTATGGTCGCAAATATGAAGTTGAAACCCTACTTGCTGCTTTTGAGAGAGTGATAAGCACGGGCATAACTGAAATGATACTAGTATCTGGTGTCCCTGGTGTGGGCAAGACAGCAGTGGTCAACGAAGTCCACAAAGCGATGGCAGGGAGTGCCCGCTCCGCGATTGGCTTTGCCACTGCCCCTTGGGCGATCGCCCGACAGCATAGTTACTTTATCCAAGGGAAATTTGACCAGTTGCAACGCGACATTCCCTTATCGGCATTGGTGCAAGCTTTTGAGGACTTAATCGGGCAACTGCTCAATGAAACTGATGCCGAAATGCAACAGTGGAAAGCCAAGATTTTATCAGCATTAGGTGAACAAGCTCAAGTCATTATTGATGTTATTCCCAAACTTGAACTTATTATTGGCAAACAACCAAACGTTGCTGAACTATTTGGCACCGCTGCCCAAAACCGTTTCCATTTTTTGTTCCAAAGATTTATCAAAGTCTTCACAACTATTGAGCATCCCTTGGTTATCTTTCTGGATGACTTGCAATGGGCAGATGCAGCTTCTTTAAAATTTATTCAATTATTAATGAGTCAAAACAATGTTAATATCAACAATCTTACATTATCTACTTACGATTTTGAAGAAACGAACAGGGATGGCAAAACTAATGACGCTTTACTGCTGATTGGTGCTTATCGAAATAACGAAGTTTCAAGAACACATCCGCTATATCTGACACTAAATCAGATTCAAAAAACAAAAGCAACGATAAATACTATTAACATAGAAGCTTTAAATCAGGCTGATTCAAACCGTCTCATCGCTGATAGCCTCCGTTGCTCAGAAGCGGCTGCTATTCCTCTTAACCAATTGGTATTTGCTAAAACTAAAGGAAATCCCTTCTTTATTCATCAATTTATTAAATATTTGTATGATGAAAAACTAATTCAATTTAACTTTGAGGTTGGTTATTGGCAGTGTGATATTGCTAAGGTCAAGGCATTAGCTTTAACACATGATGTAGTAGAGTTCATGGCAATTCAAATAGATAAGTTGCCAAAACATACTCAAGAAGTATTAAAAATTGCTGCCTGCATCGGTAACTCTTTTGATTTAAAAACTCTGAGTATTGTGCATCAAAAGTCTGTGGTAGATACAGCAGCTAACTTATGGACTGCGTTAGTTGAAGGGCTAGTTTTACAAGAATTTGATAATTATAACTTATTTCTAAATAAGAATGGTTCATCAGGAGTTATTTCTAGTCAAGAACCTAAAAAAATACCAAACCCTAATTCCAAATTACCCCAATACAAATTTGTACATGACCGAGTACAGCAAGCGGCTTATTCTCTGATTCCTGAATTTCAAAAACAATCAATCCACCTAAAAATTGGACGACTGCTGTTGAGTAAAATTCCAGTTGAAGAACGGGAAGAAAAAATTTTTGATTTGGTTAATCAGTTCAACATAGCGGTGGAATTAATCACCGAGCAAAGCGAGCGCGATGAGCTGGCAACGATGAATTTGATTGCTGGACGTAGAGCTTTGGCATCAACAGCGTATGCAACGGCAGCTAAATATTTAACAACTGGCATTCAATTTCTCTCTAGTGAAAGTTGGGAGACGAACTATAACCTAACGTTAGCTTTGTATGAAAAAGCAGCAGAGGCGGCGTACCTAGTTGGGGACTTTGAGCAGACAGAGAAATTAGCAGAGGTGGTGTTGGCAAGTGCAAAAACACTGCTGGAAAAAGTAAAAGTTTATGAAGTCAAAATTCAAGCTTATGGGGCGCATAACAAAGCACTAGAAGCGGTCAATACAGCACTAACCCTTTTGAAGCTACTGGGTTTAGATTTTCCTAAAAATGTCAGTCAGTCGTATATTCAAAGTGAACTGGAGAAAACAGCTTCAAATCTGACTAGTAAGCAAATTCAAAATTTAATTAATTTGCCAGAGATGACGGAAGAGCAATCGCTAGCAGCTATGCGTATCCTATCTAGCGCAATTGTTTTCGCCTATCAAGCTGTTCCTGAACTATATTTGCTGTTTGTACTTAAACAAATCGATTTATCGCTAAAAGGTGGAAATGCTCCCTTATCTGCCTTTGGATACGTTAGTTATGGAGTAATGCTGTGCGGGTTAATAGGAGACATCGAGTCTGGATATGAATTTGGCAAACTGGCGGAAAATCTTTTGTCTAGGTTTGAGATGAAAGAAGTCTCTGTGAAGGTTATAGAGACATTTAATCAACTTGTGAGACCTTGGAAGGAGCATATCAAGGAAACATTAAAGCCTCTCGTAGAAGTTTACTCTGTTGGTCTGGAAACGGGAGATTTAGAATTTGCAGCGTACGCTCTTTATGCTTACTCCTATACTGCATATTTTATGGGTGAAGAACTTACAAAGCTCAAACAAGAGATGGCGAACAACCGCAATGCCATACAGCAAATTAAGCAGGAAAGGGTTTTTCATTGGAATGAGATCTATCGGCAAATGGTTTTAAACTTGCTAGGGGTTGTGGAAAATCCCTGTCATTTAAGAGATGAATCCTATAACGAGGAGAAAATGCTGGGGATTCACCTTGAAGCTAATGATAGAATTGGGCTTTTGTCTTTATATTTTAGCAAGTTACATTTGTGTTACCTATTTCAGGCATTCCCTCAAGCAGTTGAAAACGCAATCCTGGCAGAAAAGTATTTAGAAGGAGGGATAGGACAGCTAGTGACTCCAATGTTCCATTTTTACGATTCACTAGCAAGGTTGGCGCTGTATTTTGAGGAAGATCAGCCAGAGCAAGAGCACATTCTGTATAAGGTACAAGCCAATCAGGAAAAGATGCAGAAATGGGCGCATTACGCCCCAATGAATTTTTTGCACAAATATTATTTGGTAGAGGCAGAGCGACATCGAGTTGTGGGTAACAATGTAGAGGCAATGGAATTGTACGATCGCGCCATTACCTTAGCCAAAGAACACGAGTACATCAATGAAGAAGCTCTTGCTAACGAACTTGCTGCTAAGTTTTATCTAGAATGGGGCAAACCAAAGATTGCTCAAACTTACCTTAGTGATGCCTACACTGGCTACGTTCACTGGGGAG
>NZ_JBAHYJ020000079.1:0-96830 GCF_036697665.2 Scytonema sp. PRP1
TTAAAAAGTTTAGGATTGGTGCATATAATCGATAGTCAAGCAATTGTTAGTTGTCAGCTATATCGAGAGTACTTCCGCAATTATTTTTCTTAATTGTTGAACAGCATTGACTTTTGACTTTTGACTTTTGACTTCCCCGTAAGCGCAAAGCGCAGGCACCGCCAACGCGCATGCGTGTCCGTAAGGACTCAGGGGCTGACTCTGCTTACACTGATGACACGGCAGAGGATGATTTGAAACAGTCAAGTCACTCGCTTCGCTCAAATTCAAAATTCAAAATTCATCTCTGTACGGCATTGAAGATCCCATGGATGAATCCAGGGGCTTGAATAAAGTTGCTGGGCATTTTTTCTTCTCCAGAAATAAATTTAGGGGCTTGTATCCTTTTCTTTTTTGGTCAAATCAACCTATAAGTCATACGAAAAAAGAATTCCAAGCGTTAAGACCAGCTGTGAAATCAATACATTAAACAATGTACGCGACATTACATTGAAACTGTATTTAGTCAGATTGTCTGTGTTTTCCCAAAGTCAATTCATGCGGTACTTAAATGAGGGTTTTTACTTAGGCTGAGAGCATTTATTTTGGCTTTTACTCTTCAAAAAGCGTTTCTGAAATGATAAAAATTTTATACTCTAAATTAATTCAGTAGTTCTAGTTTTGATTGAGCGTTCTATTTCGTCGTGTTCTTTAAGCAAAGCAGCTAGTTGGTTCCGCAACTAGCTCGCAGCGATTGCCTGTTCGCGTTTGCAAAGCAGTCGCAGCCGAAGGCGAGAAAGCGTCTCCAAGAGAAGGGTAGCGCCTGCCGTAGGATGCCCGTGCTCCGCCAACGCGTAGCGTCTCTCTTTAGGAGAAGGGCTGTAGGGCGATCGCAAAAGGGTGGTAATTGCTCGCTATCTTCTGAGTATGAAGGCTCTACTAAATCAGTGGGAACTGGTAACTGATTAGTGGTAGGTGTTAGTGGTGGATCTATTACTTCTACTAACTCACTAGTTACTGATAACTGGTCGCTAGGCACTGTTTCACCTGTCCGGGAAAGCAAATATTGCTTGAGGACTAAAAACAGATTTTTTTTCGTCACTCTCTCCCCTAATGCTTTAGAAAGGGCTCGCCACAACTGGGAGCCAATATCCTTGATGTGAGCGATACTATAGGCACAATCGCGTGCCATCTGCTTATAACCGCGTCCGAGCCATGACTGACACAGGATTAAGCGCTCAAGGGAACTAAGTTGCCTAAAGAGCAGAGTTTGTACAGTGTCCAGAACTTCGCCAATATTCATGTAGTGATTCCATTTGAGTAGTATGTACACAGGAAAGAACGCTCTAGATTCTTATGCACCCCAAACAAGCAGTTAATCCAATTCGGCTTTGATGCAGATAGCTCCAGGGCAGAACGACAAGGGCTGAATTGCTCTAAGCGCGTACATTCACCAAAAAACTTTACTGTGTATTATTTCAGTTGTTTTGCTCAACGAGAAATAGATAAAGTTGGTATTTTTGTCTAAAATTATACTGCTTTGAGATATAAAATACACAAATATTAAATTTTGTCAATCATCTAAATTAGTGAATTTTGAAAAAGAACATATTGACACTCACACAAGAGGGGAAATTTTTTCTCGAACAAGCAAAAGATATTTTGAATCGTAGTTATGGGATTTCCAAGAAATAAATTATCCATCTTGTGGGGGAGCCAGCGCGAATGACGGCTTCGCCGTGAGCGCTCAGCCGAACGGTTTCCCTCGTGCCGACTCTGGCGTTGGGCAGGAAAGCCCGCCCTAAATATTGGAACGGGTGGGGACACCCATCCCACAAGAAAATTTGGGATATTTTTTTATTTGGAAGCCCCTACTGTATTCCACGCAACACCAAACCCGCTATAATTCTGTCTCAGGAATTGCAGCAATTTTGGATTGTGAACTATGCTGTCTTAAAAAACCTGATAATCTCGCGGACATGATCGAGAAATTGTCCGTCGGTAGAAAGCTGGGCGATCGCCCCTCTTGCTTCTCTTGCTAGACGTTCATGTTCCGTCAAATTTGTAGCGCGATCTGCTTCCAAATTCGCAGAAATACGAGCTAATTCTTTGCGTGTTTCTTCTAAATAAGTTTGTTGGTTGGCTGCTAAGGAATAGGGCTGTTCTGGGTGGGACAACAACCATAAGTTGTCCACAATGACAATCATAAGTTGACCACAGGAATCTCTAGAAGCTTGATTTTTCGTACCTCGAGCGGGCAGAAAATTACCGCTTGACAACTATAAGTTGTCCATGAGTGCAAAAAACAAAGCATAAGTTGTCCATGAGGACTCGGTCAGATTACGAGGATAGCTTAAAATTATGATGGCTAAGTGTACTCACTGAAAATCGCCGCATTCGAGAACCGAAGTAATATGCCCAATCAAGATAGTATCAACTCGGAGCTTGAGGTTGTGAGTTTAAAAGCTCCAGCAATTCCCAGGCGCAGTCGTTTGTTTCCTATTGAACCAATTGGAGTAGGAACAGCCTATACAGAAAGTTTAACCAGTTATCTCAACCGCCTAGCCCAAGAGCACTGCCTTACTTCTCGGACATTAATTATGAGAGAAATCGCCCCTCAGATTATGGGACAAGATTTTGAAGTGTCTTATAGGAAGAAGAAAGTCAGTAGTCTTTTTGCTAACACTGATGCAAAACCAGCTTTAAATGGAATGAAGACAATGACTCAAAATCTAACTCAGGCTTTAGAATATTTGACGCAACGAGAAGATTTAAAGATCTTAAGTTTTTTAACTTGGAAAAGAGTGATTAGTGAACGAGAATTATTTCGTCAATATCGTGCTTGGTGTCCTGACTGTTATGAGCAATGGAAGCAAGAGAAAAAAAGTATTTATGAGCCTTTGTTATGGTCTTTTCGAGATGTTAAGATTTGTCTGCATCATCAGTGCCAGTTAATAGATGAGTGTCCCCATTGTGGTTCTCGTTTACCTGTGATTGCTAATTTTTTGCTACCAGGATTTTGTTCTCGTTGTAAGGAGTGGATGGGGAGAGATAAGGATGGGCGTAAGTCAACTCATCCTCGTGATATTGAAGAAATTCGGTCTAATATAACCAGTATTGGCGAATTAATCGCTGTTGTGCCTCAGTTGAAGTATGAACCAACGATGGAAGAGTTAATCAGGAAGTTACAATTTATTTCATTTGTTTTTGAGAGCGCAGTGAGTAAAGATTTAACTCGGTTTGTTGCTCTAGGGAATATAATGGAGCAGTTGAAGATAGCGGTAGGACAACATCAAAATAAGCCGTTTCATCTTGTCAAGTTAATTATTCCGGTGTGTCAAAGGGCAAATCTAACCCTATCACAGTTATTTTTAGAAGATATTCAATGGTTGAGTAGAATTTTATTTGAGCATTTTCATCTTGGTTATAAGGTTTAGCACTGATGTTTTCCGCTTTTAATAACTCCAATTTATATAATTAAGGGGCATACTATTCAATTCTTCTTTATAGAAACGCCAGTTGGGCATGAATTTATTCATATAAGCTATAAACTTTTCGTGATGATATCGAGATTAATCAAATAATCGATAGTAAACAAACAATATTATTTTTTCACGATTTTAGAGCCTAACATCTGAAACCCGTCGCTAACATAACTATTGACCCTCGCTTCGCTCAAATTCAAAATTCAAAATTCAAAAATAATTAATAAATTTTGAATGGAAAAAGTTTAAACTCTTTTAATTTTTAATTTAAGTTTACCTTGTTTAACGGTTTCTTGCACCATTATTTTATTAATGGAGGGATAAAAATGCTTTGCAACATTATATTCAAGCTCCCGGATTCATCCATGGGGTTCTTAATTTTGAACGAGCGAATTTGGAATTTTGAATTCCCCGAAGGGGTGATTGGAGCATAAGGGAACAGGTTCGATCTAAGATCAGAGCTAGCGTCAAGCGACTACTCAAAAAATACGAATATCCGCCCGGCAAGCAGGAAAAAGTGACACTGACAGTTCTACAACAAGCTGAATTACTGTGTAAGGATTAGGTAGAATTGGGCAACAAAGCAGCACACTTCAAAGACTTTAGCTTGAAACCGCTAACTTGAGCAACGCCTAACGACATAAAGCCAAGAAGCACAGCGGAGTTCTACAACATCTTCATGCGGGTACTTCTTGAGCAACGCCTAACGACATAAAGCCAAGAAGCACAATGATTTGCGCGCTGCTGTCGAGTTCCGATTCACATTGAGCAACGCCTAACGACATAAAGCCAAGAAGCACCATTGTGCGCCATTCCCAGCATTCGTTCTCCCCTTGTTGAGCAACGCCTAACGACATAAAGCCAAGAAGCACGCAAGAGTAGGGGATAGCTTGAATTCTAGAGTTTTTTGAGCAACGCCTAACGGCATAAAGCCAAGAAGCACGCGATTGCTATTTCTAGAAGACTTAATAGCTAAGGGCTTACAGACAATTTTACAAGCACCTCTTTAAATGACTGGCTGAAGTTACAAATATTATCAACTTTAATAGTTTTCTCAATGCCTAAAAGCCAGAATTTATGAGGTATCCAGCAATTTACAAGCATCTGGGAAAGTGCTACTTAAACCCTAAGTAATATATTCAATTAGCATTACAGCTATTTTTTTCATTCAGTCTACTTAACATTCAGCGATCCTTGTAAGCTGGAGCTTGAATTATCGTCCAAGATAATTCAGGTGGAGACTGAGTAGACATTTCCCTAAGGGTATATCGCTGCCTAAGCGTTCCCTTTGAACCAACATGGTCAACCCAATAGGGCAAAGTAAGCTCTCCTCTATTATCCTGAATTAACCACTGTCTTGCCTCGCTCTGATAGTCATCAGATACTAACTTCACCACATTGACTAAATCGTTACTTTCTCCTAAATATAAACAGCCAAAACGCTTATTAAATGATGGATTGGCTAAAACTTGCTGAATTCTCTCTGTTAAAGTGGGCTGTGCTTCATCATTACCAGAGGCTAGCCAAACCATGAACTTAGTATTGCTAAGGATCTCTTGATGCTCGGGGACAGTATTTCGAGCATCGTGAATGTCTTTTACTTTAAACCGTCTCAACTGTCGAAGCACGACTGATTTTTGGGGTTGAGACAGCATAGCTATCGCTAAAGAGATCCCACAGTGTTTGTTTGCATCTGTCTCTCCTACCAAAGAAAGCAACATCCCATATACGGTTGAGGGAGGAGGAACAGGATAGGTTTTGCCATATTCCCTAGCATATGACTGACGGAACGTGGCAAAAGGAACATCAATGTATATAGCAATTGATACCATAATTAGTGGTTCCTTTTATGGAATAATTAACTTTAAATCTTTCATGATAACTTTTTTTAAATTAGTAATTGTCTCTTCTTTCCCCGGAAAGATATTTGCCTTATTTACCTTTGTATTTTTAACAATTTTACCTCCAATCCATAGCTCTTTAGCATCAATATCACCCACTTTAATCTCTTCTATTAAATCACTTTTAATTTCTGGTTCTGATTGACTTTGTTCAAAACAATAAAATATTTGAGGTGAAATTTTCTGTGTCCAGCGCAGCACAAAACTTTCAGGAGAGAAATCATAACAAGATACATTATTGTGACCGCCCACCTTACAAATCGACATCAATCCATCAATAACGGCAAAAATTCGAGATTTATCTTTGAGATGGTTGGTGTCCAACGCAAAAACATATTGATAGTGAGTATTGTGGTACTCAAGAAAGTGAAGTGACGTTCGGTCTTTTTTACCACTTTTGGAATTGAATGTCATTGTCCCATTGTAGGGAATTAGAGAAATTGCTCGATTAACCCCTAACGCTCCCATTCTCTGTAGCGAATTTCCTTTCTTGTTATTCCGTCCCTTAGACTTGGATTGCTTGAAACTTTCTTTCTCTACGACTTCTTCTGGATTGGGCTGGGTTAGTGACGAGCTTTCTTCCTCAACAACATCTTCCTTTGCTGCTTCCGGTTTCATGTACCCCAAAACGTCATCATCAATAAACTGTACTGGGTCAAAATTATCGTCTGTAAAGCGATTGACAAAGTTATCGGCATCCCAAATACGGTTAACTGGGTAATCCATTTGTTGCCAGTAGTAGCGCAATGCCCAACGAATGGCATCACTGTTTACCGTTGAATGCAGCTTGTCGTACCATTGGCACTTTTGAAGTGGGCTAATATTACCTTTTCTTTGCCCGTGATTGAGTGAAGCAGAACCATAATGGGTTAAAAGCGTACCGAATAAATAATACATAGTTTTTCCTAGAGTGATGCGGGGGTTTCTGAATCCTCTGTAGCGTCTTGATCCCTATCTGATATGGGATTTCTTTTAGGTTTATAGCTGGCTAGAGCAAGCAAGGCTAAATTTCTACCTTTCTGCCAAGATAGCGATTCCATGATTAAGGGTAATATCTCTTCCCACTGAGTATATAAAGCTGAATTAAGACCCGCTCTAGCGAGAAACTCTCACATAAAATCCCTAAAAGATTGGTCGTCTTAAGAAGGCAGAAGTACGCGCGGCAGAAGGCAGAAGGGCATCCCCACGCTTAAAAGCGGGGGATTTAATAAAGTTCGCACTTTTTTATTTGTCTCCATAAATAAATTCAGGGGCTTTAGACCATATGGCAGAGCACAGAGGACTTACCTTTGTATAAAAGTTACTATCTTTCCTTCTGCCTTCTGCCCTCTGCCCTCTGCCTTTCTTCCGGTAAAACTTGAAGCTTGGATTGTCTTGTTGCGTTAAGCTGTTCATTTGCTTTTAGTCGCGCGATATGTACTATGGCAGGTAAACTAGGATTCTTGATTGCGATGGTAAAATTCCACGATTAACCGATAAATGACATCGCCAAGGTTGAAATTTGGGCTGTGTGGCTTAAACCGGATAAACTTACAACCTAAAGCTTTTATAATTGCGTCTTGCCTTTCCTCGTCATAAATTCCTGTCATGTTGTGGTGCAGTTCGTCGCACTCCACGGCAACCCTTTCTTCTGGAAAATAAAGATCTATGCGATATCCATTTACCAGAAATTGCGGTATTGGTTTTAAATGTGCAAAACTTTTTTGAATAATTGATAAAGTCTGAGTTTCGATTGATGGCATTGCTACTTTTATGCCAAGGCATTGCAAAACATCTACTACTGAAATGGATCGAGAAAGACTTGCAAGCCTCGCAAAACAATCCATAGTTAGAAAAATATTTTGCTTATGCGTAAGTCCTCCGTTCGGGGCAGTTGCAGACACCAAGTAAATGCAATAATCCTTTCCTTCGGTAAAGTGCTTTGCCAGTATTCGTTTTCCGTTGTCTTTCCTGCTGTATCCCAACCACTGCCAAGCTAATTCAAAATCAACTGGATACTGCTCGTCTGACTCATACAAGACAACCGCTATCTCAATCGAAAAGTCAGCACAAAGAGCGTTGTTTTCGTGGACAGAAGCTAAATTAATTATGCTCATTTCACCACCTCCACTCCTATCTCAGCAGTTTTCGCCAATCTGTCGTAAGCTTCAGCTATCGCTTACCAGTATCAAGACTGTGCAAGCTAATTGTTTTTCTGTCTGGGTCTTTTTTGGTTGGAGATTCTTGCCAAGCCCCAACGTAGGAGAACCCATATCTTGGATGCTTAACGACTGAGCCACGCTTCAAACCTGCGCTCATGGTTCCGCCATCACAAACGTGGTAACAGGAAACATTGAGGCTAAGCATTGCAGATGCAACGTGTTATCGTCATTGTAATACATAAGCGTCGCTTTGCGACGCTTATACACCTAATAAAACTCAACCCGCCTTGTCTTGTGACGGAGGCGGGTCTTCTTTCATAATTTGCAAGACGCGATCGCGTTGTCGCCTGAGAGACAGGTTTTCCTCTCTCAGGCTGCTGATTTTTTTTCTAGTTGATCTATCCGTCTTTCTTGTGAAACTACCATTTGATAAAGCGCTTGTATATCCACGCCTTCTGACTTTTGATTCCCCTCGCGATTAATAAAGTCGGCAACTATATCATTAATCAGTTGTGATAGCTTTATGTTTCGGTCTTTAGCTATTTTCTCCATTTGCTCTCTAATTTCCGATGAAGTCCGGAAATTGATTTGAGTATCCATCCTCATATTGACCCTCTGCAATGCGTTGCAATGTCTCTCCCTGAATTATAGTTCTCCTGACTATACAAAAGAAAATTATGCGTCGCAATGTTTGACATAAGCGTTGCATTGCATTACATTAGATTCACAAGGCAACAGGGAACTACCCCAAGCCAAAACAAAAGACGACCGCTCCGACTACCAATCAAGTGCGATCGCCTTTTGTAAACCCCCAACTACTAAAGTCAGGTATTTTAATAATGACACATCCTATATATAGCGGCGACCATCTCACGACTCTCAAACGTCCCGAACTCTGGGCAATCTGTGACCAATTAGGGTTACCTAAGCATTCGGCAAACGCCAAGTGTGTTGATGAGATTTTGGCGAAGCAGTCCTTACAAATTCAAGCGGTAGCGCAATCAGAACTCAACGTAACAATTGAACAGCAAGCGCAGGAAGTTGCACCAGAAGCAGAAATTGACGCAGTACCCGACTCTGACTTTGGCAGCTTGTACAGAGTATGGCAAGGTATGCGTCTTATCGGTACCTTCTACCAATCAATAAGTGGTGAGTGGGTAGCGCGTTCTTGTGGTAGCACTGAGTGCTGGTACTGTTCTACGGGAGAGGAAGCGCAAAGTCGAATTATTGAAACCGCTACGAATAGCACAGTAGATGACCTTTTAGACAAGCCATTCGATGAGCTAACTGCGGATGAATGGGAGCGATTGAAGGAATATGAGCCACAAGAGCCAAGTGACGAATATGAACCCTTTTCTTCAATGGGCTGCTTTTAAATCAATCCTACGGTGACACAGGTACTTGAGTAGCGCAATGTCATGACTTATAACCAAAATACCTATTCCAACCTGGCAGGCATAGTCAATGACTGCACGCCAGATGAGTGCTTGAGTGTTGGCATCCAACATAGCAGTCATCTCGTCAGCAATTAAGTAGCGGGTTGCTCTATTGAGCGAGCGTGCGACTGCGATGCGCTGCAACTCTCCCCCACTGAGTTCATGGGGAAAGCGACTCAGCCAACTAGAGTGAATTCCCAAAGCTTGCAGGAGTTCCCTAGATGTTCCTTTTCCCTCTGCTAGGATTTGGCTAATCAGCCAGCGGGGGTTCATTGCTAGTTCTGGGTGCTGAAAGATGAGCTGTACCGGGCAATAGCCTTGTTTTGGCAGAGGCTTACCGTCGATTGTGACTCTACCCTCCGTTGGTTGAAGATACCCGGCTAGTAGCTTACCTATAGTCGTTTTGCCCTGACCGCTTGGACCTTGCAAGCCCACAATTTCACTCTTGTCGATTTCAATACTAAAATCACGCAAAATCCAAGGTTGATTGACTCGGTAGCGAAAAGACAACTGTTCACCCTTCAGCATGAATACACCTCACAGGAGCGCCTCGCACGATCTGAAACTGGGGTCGGGCTTTTTGGCAAGCGTCAGTCACTAAGGGACAGCGGTCAGCAAACAGACAACCATCAGGAAGCGCCTCTGGACTGGGTTGGGTGCCTTTAACCGGGATGAAGCCATTTTGGGGCAGCGATCGCCACAGAGCTTGTGTGTAAGGATGACGCAGATTACCATCAGTAAAATCCTCTGCCGCCGCCACTTCCAATGTCGTGCCTGCATAGAACACAGCCACTTTGTCTGCAACTCCCACAGCCGCTTCCAGGTCATGGGTGATAAGAATCACCGCTTTGCCCTCATTTGCCAGTTCGCGTAGATGGTTAAGTGTCTCAACGACTACATCTATATGTAAACCAGGAGTGGGTTCATCAGCAATCAACAGTTCAGCGCGTCCGACGGCTGCTGTAGCAACTAGTACTCGTCGAGCCATGCCACCTGAAAGTTGAAAGGGGTAAAGCTGTTTAACTGGCAAGGGAAGAGCGTAGCGTTCAAAGGTTTGATTCACAACTCCTCTTGCTTGCGTAGCAGACAATCCACCCAAACGAGCTGCCCGATGTACTTGCGAACCCACGCTCATTAGGGGGTCAAGATAACTAACTGACTGGGGAATCAAGGCAATTTCCTTGCCCCGCAACTTGGTCTGACGCTCTGGGGTCAGAAGTTCTCCTTTAAAAATTATCTTGCCTGTAACCAAGGAATTATAAGGCAAAATGCCCAAAATGGCGTGAGCTAGCAGACTTTTACCAGAGCCACTAGAACCAACCACTGCCACCACTTCACCCGCACCAACCTCTAAATCCAAATCCGTAATGACGGTCAGCCGTTTTTGGGTCAGACCCACATCGTACATGGTGAAAGTAAGACTGAGGTTTTGAACTGATAGCATAGTATAATGTTACCCCTGGCTTGTTTTTGGGTCGAGCAAAGCAAGCAGGCTCTGACCCAAGATGTCGAAGGTTTTCACCGCTATAAGCAACGCTACTCCTGGCATGACCGCCAGCCACCAGTAGCCAGTGGATAGGTATCGCATTGATTCCGACAGGATAATCCCGATTGCCGGAATCTCTGGCGGTAGACCCAAACCCAAAAAGGTAAGCCCTGCCTCGTGCAAAATTGCGTGGGGAAACAACAAAATCAACCCAACGAGGAACTGGGGCAATAGGTGGGGCAGTATGTGATTGCGGGCAATCCACAAGGGGGAGTGTCCTAGTTTAGAAGAGAGTTGCACGTAATCAGAACTTTTGACCTGAAGCACTTCAGCCCGCAGCAGACGAGCCAAGTTCATCCAATGGGTGATAGTGATGGCGATGATTAACCCCTTGACTCCGCCCCCAACAGCAAAGGCAATTAAGATAACTAATACTAGGTGAGGCAGGCTGAAGAATACATCAATTATCCAGATGATAAAGGCATCAACCTTACCACCCAGTGTAGCTGAGAGCGTGCCCAGTACCAAGGCGATCACGGCGCTAAAGCTAGCGGTTAGCAGCCCCACCCATAAGCTCAAGCTCAAACCGTGGAGGGTACGGGTGAACATATCTCGTCCCAACCAGTCAGTGCCAAACGGGTGAGCAAGCGTTGGAGGTTGGTTGCGTTCTTGTAAGGAAATTTCCAAACCAGCTTTACCAATCAGTTGGGTGCCAAGCAGCAGGATGCTCAAAATGAGCACGCACAGAGCAATGAGCACCAATGTCCGACTACGACGATTACTGAAGATGAGTGATAGTTTGCGTCCTAAAGTTTGAGGGGTTGAAATCGCACTAGGAAGTTTCATCCTCTAGTACCTCCTATGCGGATCCGGGGATCAATCACTTGGTAGCTAAGGTCTGCCAAGGTGTTGCCGATAAACACAAAGATGGCGCTGAACAAAACAATACCCACCAGTAGCGGGACATCATTACGCAAACCTGCTTGTAAGGTCGCACTACCTAACCCAGGATAGCCAAAGACCTTCTCAATTAAGACAGTACCACCAAACAGTTCGCTAAGAGATGCAAATTGCAAGGTCAGGGCTGGTAAAGCAATATTGCGTAAACCGTGGTGCAAAATGACTCCAGTCGTTGTTTCTCCCTGAGCGTAAGCAAACAGGGCATAGTTACTATTGAGGACTTGGATCAGTTTTTCGCGGGTTTGCAGAGCAATATTTGCAACCCCAATAACGCTGAGAGCGAGAGCAGGCAGTAACAAATGGTATAGACGTTGCCAAAAAGTGACATCTTTAAGCAACACTCCTGGTGGAGTTGCACAACACATAGGAGTGACTTTTAAAGTGACGGAGAAGGTAATAAGCAGCAGCAGTGCAATCCAAAAGGTGGGAGCAGAGGACAAAGTGTAAGCATACAGCCGAATTGCTTGATCCAGCAGTGAAGCTTCTTTCGCTCCTGCTAAGACACCTAAAGCGACTCCTAAAATGCCTGAACCCAACCACGCCAATGCCATTAACCAAAGTGAGGCTTGAAAGCGCTCAGCAATGACATCAGAAACTGGTTGATTGTAGGTCATGGAAGTTCCAAGGTTGCCTTGAAGCAGTTGCCCCAGCCAGAGAATGAATCGCATAATCCAAGGTTTGTCAAGCCCCCAGCGCTGGATAATCAATTCTCTTTGCTCTGAACCGAGGCGAATTACGTCAGAACCAACGTAAGCATTGACAGTGTCAACCGGAGATAAGCTAACTAGCACGAAGGTAAGGACAGCGACGCTTAGCAGGAGCAACAACAAATGCAAGACTTTTTGCAGAATAAATCGAATCAGGAAGTGCATGATGGAGTGAGCCAGAAGAGTCAGGACTTACGCAAAATTATGAAAAAACGAACCGCAAAGGACGCAAAGGACACGAAGAAATAAGAGTTTCACGACTAGTTCTTGCGTAAGTCCTAAGAGTAAAGAATGGGCTGCTATAAGAAGGTAGGTTGAGAACCCCTCGGCAATAGCTGCGGGGATGAAAACCACGACGTAGGCTAAAGCCTACCTTAGAGTTATTTGTCTGAACAATTTGCACTTTTTTATTTAGAATAGAAAAATAACGCGTAACTAACGTGAAACCATTGTAGGAAAGTCTTCCACTTCCATGCCCAGCGAACCGATAATGACACTGGCTTCTGGGAAAAAGACAAATAAAAACCAAATATTTAGACCCATCTGAGGGGGGACGCCTCTTGGATGTAAAACTAAAATGCTTGTTGAGACGGTCTGACGGGGAGTAAGTCACGAGGCTGCTCTAGTTAAGAGTCTAGGAAACAGGAAGAAAGGTGTAACAGCATGGCTTAAGCCTGCTGTGGAACAGCTTTTAAGAATCCCCTAGCCTTTAGGCAGGGGAGTACGTCAATGACAAATCCATTTCCAGTTAGGCAAGTTATGTAGAAGCGTTAGCGTGTAGTGGCGGGATTGTTCGGTAGCTTTACTAACGTCGAGACAGGTGCTGACAAGGTAAGTTTTATCGATATTGACTAGCCAGGCTGAGGCTGCATCGCCTTTTGTGGTGACTCCAGTTTGACCATTCCATTGCACCTGCTTCCAAAATTGGATTGCTTCTGTCTCTGTAGCGGATGCTGCTGCTCGGTCAAGCGCTCTATCAACCACTGGGTTGCTATAGTAACCGGGATTTTGGTATTTTCCCTGAGCCAAAGAGCTTTGGAAGAGAAAGGATAACTGCTGCGTGTCGTGGGTTTCCAGCGCGTAGAGGACAACATTGCTTTGCATCCGGCGTTCAATCTCAGTCCAGCTCCTACCCTCAACATTTACCTTAATCCCGACAGGTTTGAGCATTTGGGCAACTGCTAAAGCCAGTCCCTGCCGGAAAGCGTCTTGGGCATTGTAAAGGAGAGTGAATTCTGCCTTGATCCCCTGTTTTTCTAAAATGCCGTCACCATCCGTATCCTGCCAACCATCCTCACTCAGGATTTGCTTGGCTTTGTTGATATCACCGTCTTGAATGTCTGCTTTTGGCTCGTCCCAGGGAAGACCAGTAGCAGGACTCATCGCTGGGGAAGCGTAACCGTTAAACAAGGTTTGAACCAAAGTTTGGCGGTCAATCGCATAATTGACTGCTTGACGAATCGCTCGGTTTGAGGTGACATCGTTGCCAATTGGGTAGCCATCAGGTGTCTTCCTCCCAGTACGGGGAGGAAAGGGAAACATAAGCCCAGCGTGACCGAGGCTTTTAATGACATAAGTCTTCATGCCCTCCACTGGTTGTGAGGCTAGGTGGTTGGGAACTGCAGCCACCTGAACTTGATCGGCTCTGGCGGCGGCAAAAGCAGCATCTCCCTGAGTGAAGAGAAGGATGACACGCTTAATAGCTGGTTTCTGCCCGTAGTAGTCACGATTCGCTTCGATGATCACCTGCTCGCCCTGGTTCCATTGCACTAGTTTGTAAGGACCGGAACCGATTGGGTTGCGGGCGTAGTCTTTGTTATGGGCATGCTTGGGTACAATACCCAAAGTGGCAAGTTGATTGACAAAGGTAATATCAGGTCGTTTGAGGTGTAATTCGACTTGATACTTACCTGTAGCAACAGCGCGATCCAAAATCTCCATATCCAGTCGCCCCAAACTGTCTTTCGTTGTATTGAAGGTGTAAGCGACATCTTCTGCCAAGAGGGGCTGACCATCAGTGAACCGAACATCTTCGCGGATTTTCACTGTCCAGACCTTGCGATCGCTGCTGACGGTGTAGCTTTGGGCTAGGTCGTTGACCAGTTCCAAATTTTCGTTGCGGCTTAATAGTGTACTTTGAAACAGAGGAGGACCGGCGTAATGCCAACCCATTGTTGGGTCGAACCCTTTCTCATATATATGATATTCATCCCACCCCAAGTCCACCATAATCTGCTGCTTGGACCCAGAGGTGGCGCTAAACAGTGAGCGGTTCTGGGAAACCCGACTACAAGCAGCCGCTCCTACTAACAACAGCACTGCTAACAAGCGAAGGAAATGAGAGGTGCGCTGATAAGTTTTACCGGGTAGGCATTGCCTACTACTAAGACAATTTTTGTACATTGCCCACTAAGAGTGTTACTAAATTCGATACTGTCTTGCGATTCATAGGACACACTCGAATTAGAAATTAATAGACACCGTTCCCAACACTGTCAAAGGTGCTCCAGGAATCAACGCAAAGCCGTTATCAACGTCATAATATCTTGTGCTAAAGAGATTTTTTAAATTTAGCCCGAATCTAAAGTTATCTTGACGGTAAAACAGAGCTGCATCTGCTTTAAGGTAAGAGGGAATTTTGAAGCTATTGGGTAGTATGACCTCAGCATCTTGTGCATATGTCAGCCCCAAGCCAAATCCCAACCCCTGCAAACTTCCACTTTGCAGCTCGTAGGTTGTCCACAAACTGGCACTATGATATGGAACACCAGGTAGGCGATCGCTAACTTTCTCAGGGTCAGTATCCTTTGTGACTTCTGCATCCGTGTAAGCATAGCTAGCGATGATATTCCATCCTGGCAAAATTTCTCCGGCAATATCCAATTCAACTCCACGACTACGTTGTTCGCCCGTCGCAACACTGAAAAAGTCTCGAAATTCCGGGTCAGGGTCAGCTGTTGGCACATTCTGTCTGGTAATCTGGTAAAACGCCAGAGTTGCTGAAACTCGATTCTCGAAGAAATCTTGTTTAAGTCCAAACTCAAACTGCTCTCCAGTCTGCGGTTCTAATAATTCTCCCGTCCGGGTGATGTAACCAGTGTTGGGACTGAAGGCTTGTGCATAGTTGAAATAGACAGAAGTAGAATCTGTTGGCTGGTAGACAATGCCCACGCGGGGAGAGAATTTTGTATCCGATTGTTCTGTCAAGTCATTTGTTAGTCTATTTTCATTGAAGGAATAGACGGAGTCAAAGCGAATGCCACCTAGCACCTTGAGATTTGAGGCAAGCTCAACCAAGTCTTGTATGTAAATTCCGAGACTATCGTTGCCAAATTCCGCAGAGTCCTGCACAGTGTAACTTCCCGGTCGGGCACCGTAAACAGGATTAAAGATATCGATGGAACCTAGAGGCGCGGTTCTGCGAGTATAGGGATAGACAAATCGACTTAATTCCACACCAAACAGAAGATTGTGTCGCACGGAGCCTGTATTGAACTTGCCAATGACTTCGTTTTGCAGCGTGTAGAGTTGATTGTTCTGCGGTCCCTTAACGGATTCACGGTTGAGCGTTCGCCGATCTGGTTCTAGCGCAGTGCTAGCTAATCGTTCAGATCCAATATTGAGATCGGCAACGAGTACGCTAAACCCCTGCCGAAATCTCCAATTATCACTAAAGCGATGTTCAAAGTCGTAATATCCCCAGTGTGTTGTTCCCGTAGTGGGTCCCAAGTCTGGTTCACTAAGATACCTGCTGATAGGCACTCGCAAAAACTCTGCCTCTGGTGGAAAGTTAGCACCAAAAATGTTATTAGAAATTTTGAAATATTCGTACTCTACTGTTAACGTTGTTCGCGGACTCATGCGCCAGGTAAAAGCTGGCGCAATGAAATAGTCTTCGTTAAAGACAAAATCGCGAAAGCTGTTTGCGGATTCGTAGGAAGCATTCAAACGGTAAGTGAGAGAACCATTTGCGGTGAGAGGACCTCCTATATCAAATGTTGGACGAAAAAAATCATAATTCCCAACCGTAAAATTCGCTTGGTAGAACGGTTGATCTAAAGGCTTCTTTGTGATTGTGTTTACAACACCACCAAAGGCGAAATTGCCCCCATAAAGTGTCGAAGCTGGTCCTTTGAGGACTTCCACCCGTTCGACATTCGCAAAGCCGTGGGGATTGATAAAAGCCGAGTCTGGAAAACCATTGCGGAGTTGTTGGTAACTTTCCCCGAAGCCTCGCACCCGGTATCCGGGCGCAAACGGAAAGCCAGGGAACCGAGTCACACCGCTGATATTTTCAGTGAACTCTTCCAAACGAGTCAGCCCGCGATCGCGAATCACGGCTTGGGGTACTACCTGTACTGACAGCGGCAAGTCGCGTTGCGAAACAGGTAGCTTGGTTCCGGTTGTTGACTCTTGAACCCGATATCCCTCCTCTTGCTCACCTGTCACTACTAGCTCAATGGGTTCTTCACCAGAAGCTGATGGTTTTGCAGGCTGTGTTTCACTACCAGGTAATGGTGATCTCTCCTCGCCTGTGGGCTGGGGTGTCGTAGGCGGGGAAGGGCTAGGGGTAGGCTTCACAGCTGAGGATACAGCTGGTGTCACCGCAAAAATGAGACCTTCATCGCTGTCAAACACCTCGACTTTTGGTAATCCCTCTTCACCTGTCACTGTCACTTGGACAGTATTAGGATTCTGATTTGTGACTTGTAACGTAATTCCCGCAATAGGTTTTTCAGAACGCAAAGAATTACCACTAGTTAGTTGTAATTGAGCATTGGTGATCACAGCAGTCAGGGTATTACCTTCACTTTTGAGTGAAGTTTGCAGCTTGTCAGATGTAGCAGATGTTTTTAAGATGATTTCCAAGCCACTTTGTGTTTGATTCAGCCTGACCCCTGTTACTTGAATAATCTGACTCGATTGCTCTTGCTGCGCCAGCCACTCCTTAACGTTGGTGTAAGGACGCTCGATGTCCTTAAGTTGGGGAATCTTTGTAATAGGGACTATTTTTGCTGTATGACTTGTTTTCGTGGTGTTAGCTCCTGCCAAAGCTTCCTGATTGACAATCACTGCTATGACCACAGCTAGTCCTAAATTCCTCAGTAGATACAGTTGATTCATAAATTCCTTACACCTAAGTAGTTTCAACAGCAATGAATTTCCAACTACCAAAAGGATTTGGCAAGCCTTAGCAGCTAGAATGCTTTTTTTGTTACTAAGTAAATATCACATTTTTTGATAATAATAATACTTCTTAATAAAAGATAGAGAATTTGAAAACTAACTTTAGGCAAGTAGAACTTCAGGACTAAATCCGAAGCAGAATTATTCAGTTGTTATAAAATGACTCTTTTATAAATTATTTATATTTGCAGCAACGGTGTCAAACGACAAGTTGTCAAACTTAAATGAGAGCGAGCAAAAAATATTTTTCTTACTATGCCCTATAGGGGCATTGCAATGTACAGAAAACTTTGCTGTCGAACGCTGGCGATGCGCTAAGTTAGAACGGAAAAAGTACAAATAATACCATTTCACATTTGCTCAATGCAATCTTTTTTATAAGGCAATACAACAAGCTTTACAGTATCCCAGTTACAATCAAATATTGCCCTGCCAAATTTGAAAATCATTATCAATGAGTTAAGAAAATATAGTAAATTTTAATGAGAGAATTAATGAGAAAAAAGCGACTTGAGCCTGAAAAGCTTTGGTGAAAAAGGAATAGAGACCTATTAAGAAAGATGTCGAGAAGGGATGCTGCGGTTTGAAAGTAAAAAATTCTACAAATTATTGTTTGGTTTAGGACTTGTAAATTGTAAGACAGGTGATATGGTGATATTATGACTTTGGCTAACAGCAAGCTAAACCTCAGAGTGAGGAAATAAGTATGCCGATTCAAATTAGAGATGAAGCAATTTACAACTTGCTGCAAAAAATCTATCGAAGCGATCGCCCAACCAAGTTTTTGGATTTGCTAAGTTTTTTGAGCTAAAAAATTGTAAAGTAATATATTGGTACCAAGTTTTCAGGTAATGCCCGCGCTAACTAACAGGGAGGCATTCTCAACACCATAAGTCTAAAAAAGTTCGACTTTAGAGTAACCAATACCTACGGCGCAAATAAAAGCAATTGCCTCATATCAAATTACATTGAGCTTGCACAGAATGTTAAAGCTTTAAGATGGTTATCAATCAAGGGTAATCACAATGCAAGTGATTTTCTATTCTATGCAGCCTCATTGTAAAATGATATCACTGGATTACTGTTTCAAAATCCGAATTTACAAGACACAAAGCTAAAATTTTCTGCTTAAAAAAAATAAATTTACTGTAAAGCTTTTCTCATGATTGAACTAGAAGAGCGCCAGATTCTGCTGGAGTCTTATCTGCAAGCGCAGGTGGCTAAAATGCTGAAAATTGCTTTATCTCAAGTGGATCTTCAGCAACCTTTAAACAGTTTGGGACTCGATTCCTTGAGCCGAGTCGAGCTAAAAAACTGCATTGAGACTGACCTTGGAGTCATTGTATCTCTCGCTGACTTTCCACCAGATTTTAACCTTGCCCAGCTAGCAATGCACGTACTCAAACAGCAGAATGACACTCAGGTTAATTACGCACAAAATTCGTGTATTCATCAGCTATTTGAGGCTCAGGTAGAACGGACACCGGAAGCTGTTGCGGTTATCTTTGAAGACGTAGAGACAAGGGTTATCACGTCTTTATCCTATCGAGAGTTGAATCAATGCGCTAATCAACTAGCACACTACTTGCAAAGGCAGGGAGTAGGGGCAGAAACACTGGTTGGTATCTGCGTAGAGCGTTCTCTAGAGATGATTGTAGGACTGCTGGGTATTCTCAAAGCGGGTGGAGCTTACGTACCTCTAGATCCAACATATCCAAAAGAGCGTTTAGCTTTTATGTTGGAAGATGCCTGTGTACCGATACTGCTGACTCAGGCGCAGCTAGTTGCAGAACTTCCTGCACATAAAGCTAAGGTAGTGTGTCTGGACTCAGACTGCGGCGTTATGGTACACGAGAGCAACGAAAACCCTCTCAGTGCAGTTAGTTCAGAAAACTTAGCTTATACGATTTATACTTCAGGCTCCACGGGTAGACCCAAGGGAGTCATGGTAACGCATAACAACTTAGTTTATTCGACTGTTGCTCGTACTTTCTATTACCAAGAACCTGTTAAAAATTTCCTGTTGGTTTCATCCTTTGCCTTTGATAGTTCAGTTGCAGTCATCTTCTGGACGCTCTGCTTTGGTGGAACTCTTGTACTCCCTAAAGAGGGTTTGCACAAAGACATCTTGCAGTTAACAAAGCTAATATCTCAATATCAAATAACCCATTGGTTAAGCGTTCCTTCTCTCTACAAAGCCTTACTAACTCATGGGTCGTTACAGGAGCTTGTTTCCCTGCGTACCGTTATTGTAGCGGGAGAACCTTGTTCGAGAGAGTTAGTCGATCGCCATTATCAAATACTTCCGCAAACAACTTTATTTAACGAATATGGACCGACAGAGGCAACTGTTTGGAGTAGCGTATATCGTTGTCAAAGCGATGAGTTGAAGAGTTCAATTCCTATCGGTCGCGCAATCGCCAATACTCAAATTTATCTACTAGATGAGCAGTTAAATCCTGTACCTGTTGGAGTACCGGGTGAATTATACATAGGCGGAGCAGGCGTGGCTAGAGGCTACCTTAACAGACCAGAATTAACTGCTGAAAAGTTCATATCAAACCCTTTGTCTGAGATGAGGAAATGGAGAGAACTACCAATACCCCAATCACCAATCACCAATCACCATTACCCAGTCCCCAGACTTTATAAAACTGGAGATTTGGCGCAGTATCTTCCAGAGGGAAACATTGAGTTTTTAGGTCGCATTGACCAACAGGTAAAGATACGCGGTTTTCGTATCGAAGTAGGGGAAATTGAAGCTATTCTTGCAAAACATCCCTACGTGCAAGAAGTGGTAGTTTTGGCTCAAAAGGATGTCTCTGGTGAACAACGCTTGGTGGCATATTTGGTGTCATCAGAGCTTAGTATCAGTGAATTGCGTCACTTTTTGAGCGAAAAGCTACCGGACTACATGGTGCCTTCAGCTTTTGTATTCCTTGAGGCACTGCCTTTAACTCCCAACGGCAAGGTGGATCGCCTTGCATTGCCTGTTCCCGATTTTACGCGATCGCATTTGGCGAAAGCTTTCGTAGCACCTCGCTCTGAGTCAGAGAAAGTGTTAGCCGAAATTTGGGCACAAGTTCTTGGCATTGAACGGGTTGGCATTCACGATAATTTCTTTGAGTTAGGAGGACACTCGCTACTAGCAACGGAACTGCTGCTCCAAGTACATGATGCCTTTGGTGTGGAACTAACTTTGCAACGCCTGTTGGAATTACCCACCGTTGATAGTTTGGCAGCTTGGATTGAACAAAATGCAGTTAAGCAGAAAACTGTCAGTACTAACGATAGTACAAATGTCAGTATATTATTTGCGATCGCTTCTAATGAAAACCAGCGGTATCAACCTTTCCCACTCACTGATGTTCAACAAGCTTACTGGATCGGTCGCAGTAAGATGTTTGAACTGGGTAACGTGGCAGCTCACTTTTATTTAGAGACCGAAAGCGTTGATTTAGACTTGGAACGGTACAATAAAGCTTGGCAGCGATTAATCGAACGTCATGAAATGCTGCGAGCGATTGTCTTACCTTCTGGAGAACAGCAAATTCTGGACTCTGTACCACCTTATCAAATTCAAGTCTTGGATCTGCGTGGAGAAATTCCAGAGGTAGTCGCTTCTAAATTAGAGACTATTCGCCAAGAGATGTCGCATCAACTGTTGCCTACTGACACTTGGCCCTTGTTTGAAATTCGCGCTTCTGTTTTGGATGACAGACGCATTCGACTGCACATCAGCTTTGATTTGTTAATTGGTGACTACTGGAGTTTTCAGATTCTTGGCAAGGAACTTTCTGAACTTTATCAAAATCTCGATACTTCCTTGCCTCCACTATCTGTATCATTCCGAGATTACGTCAATACTTGTCTGGCGCTGCAAAATTCCTTGCATTACCAACGTTCCAAAGAGTATTGGCTCAACAGATTACCATCTTTACCACCCGCACCCGAATTACCCCTACAGAAGCGGGAGAAAAGCGCCATCACTCATCCCCGGTTTGTGCGCCAGAGTGCAAAGCTAGAACCCCTCTTTTGGCAACAACTGAAAACACGCGCTTCTCAAATAGGCTTAACTCCTTCAGGAGTGCTTTTAGCAGCCTTTGCTGAAGTTCTAACTACTTGGAGTAAAAATCCTCGGTTTACGATTAATCTCACTTTATTTAATCGTCTACCGCTGCATCCCCAAATCAACGAAATTGTTGGCGACTTCACCACATTAAGCTTACTGACTGTAGACAACTCTAACCCGAATTCGTTTGAAATTCGCGCCCAGCGAATACAACAGCAACTTTGGTTAGATTTAGACCATCGTTACTTCGATGGAGTTCAAGTATTGCGGGAATTAACAAAGCAACAAAGATGGGAATCAAAAGCGTTAATGCCAGTTGTATTTACCAGTACACTGTCTTTACCAACAGCCAGTACAGATGTCGATCCATTGGCAAGATTTGGAGAGGTTGTTCACAGCATCACCCAGACGCCTCAAGTGTGGCTAGACCATCAAGTTTATGAGGAAGCTGGAACTTTAATGTTTAATTGGGATGCTGTTGAAGAACTCTTCCCCCCAGGTCTTCTCGACGATATGTTTGCGGCTTATTGTAATCTTTTGCAGCGTTTGGCAACTGACGAGTCAGCGTGGGTAGAAACCAGAAGGCAACTGTTATCAAATGCCCAAATTGAGCTTTTTGAAGCTATCAATAGCACCACGCTACCACTGTCAACTCAACTGCTACACACTTTATTTGAGGCTCAGGTCAAACAGCGTCCGCATCATTTGGCTATTGTCGCACCCGACCGCAGTTTCACCTATCAAGAGTTATTTGAATACTCGAATGCGCTAGGTTATCGTTTACGACAATTAGGCACACAACCCAATACTTTGGTAGCCATTGTCATGGAAAAAGGATGGGAGCAAGTGGTAGCTGTTTTAAGCATTTTAGCTGCTGGTGCTGCCTACGTACCCATCGACCCAGCATTACCGAATGAGCGGTTGACGCATTTACTAGAACAAGCACAAGTCAGTTTAGTTTTAACCCAATTAAAACTGAATCAAACCTTAGAGTTACCTTCTTTTTTAAAGCGAATTTGTGTAGACATCTCAGAACCACTATCTGAAAAACACCAGCCTTTGCATCCGGTACAGCAACCCGAAGATTTAGCCTATGTTATCTACACCTCTGGTTCTACCGGGATGCCTAAAGGGGTGATGATAGACCATCGCGGTGCAGTTAATACCATCCTGGATATGAATCAGCGCTTTGGTGTTAACCCGTGCGATCGCGTCTTGGCGCTTTCTTCTCTGTGCTTTGACTTGTCAGTTTACGACATTTTCGGCATTCTAGCTGCTGGGGCAACAATTGTCATTCCCAAAACAGAGGCTTCTAAAGATCCCTCAATCTGGTGGGATTTGATTGAAAAACAGCGGGTAACAATTTGGAATTCAGTACCTGCCTTAATGCAGATGTTGGTGGAATATGCTTCAGGACGTATCTCAGTTTTGGATTGTTTGCGCTTAGTTCTGTTAAGTGGAGATTGGGTGCCATTGACTTTACCCGATCAAATTAAAACCGTAGCTAAAAACGTCCAAGTTATCAGTTTGGGAGGCGCTACCGAAGCATCAATTTGGTCGATTCTCTACCCCATAGAAAGTGTAGACCCGTCTTGGAAAAGTATTCCCTACGGGCGTCCGATGCTTAACCAACAATTCTATGTACTTAACGAATCTTTGGAACCGTGTCCAGTATGGGTGCCGGGACAGTTATACATTGGTGGAATTGGTTTAGCTAAAGGTTATTGGCGGGATGAAGAAAAGACTGCTGCTAGCTTCATCACTCATCCGGTAACTAAAGCAAAACTTTACCGCACTGGCGACCTCGGTTACTACTTACCAGATGGCAACATTTCGTTCATTGGGCGAGAAGATTACCAGGTCAAAATTGGTGGATATCGCATCGAATTAAAAGAAATTGAAGCTGCTTTAATGGAACATCCGGCAGTACATCAAGCTGTCGTCGCGGCAGTTGGCGAACAGCAAAACAATAAGCAGCTAGTAGCTTATGTACTTCCAGATCGAGAACAAGGATTCACCCTTTTTGAAGTGGAAGGTACAAATTTTTCAGAGATTCAACAAGTTTGGAAATCTCTGGTGAATTCAGGTTCTCAACAAGCTGAAAAAGAACCAGAAGGAGTCAATATTCAAACTCTATCAGCTTTTTTGCAAGCTATAGAGCGTTTGAGTACTGCCTATATACGTTCTACCTTAACCAGTTTGGGTGTTTATATCCACCCCCAAGAAAAGCATTCTCTAGATAGTTTAATGAATCGGTGTCAGATTCAGCCTCACTATCGAAAACTATTAGGGCAGTGGTTAAGCGTCCTGGAAAAAGAAAAGCTATTGCAGAGAGAAGGACAAGATACTTTTGTCAACCATATTCCCTTACAAACCGATTCTCTAAATACTATTTGGAACGAGGTTAAACAATATGCCAACTCGATTCCTCAAGGGCAGAATTTTCTGAATTATATCGAGCGTCATCTCGATAATCATTTGGCACTGCTAAAAGGACAAATAGACCCGCTGGATTTATTATTTCCTGACGGTTCTTTAGATACGGTAGAAAGTCTGTATCAATCCTTTCCTACTGCTGCCTATTTCAACAGTCTTGCCAGGGAAATCGTGAGGTCTTTGGTAAAAACATTGCCTCCGGGAAAACCACTAAGAATTCTGGAAATTGGGGCAGGCATAGGTGGCACAACCGCATCGCTGCTGCCAGTCTTGCCAGGCGATCGCACACTTTACACTTACACTGATGTTTCTCCATTTTTCAGTAATTTGGCTAAGAAAAAATTCAGAGAATATTCCTTTGTTGAATACAAGCGACTAGATATCGACCAAAACCCGCAAGAGCAAGGCTATGAATTGCAAAGTTTTGATTTGATTGTAGCCGCCAATGTTTTGCACGTCGCCCGCAACTTAGGAACAACTTTGTCCTATATCCGCTCTCTTTTAGCTCCCCAAGGTTTACTTTTATTAGTTGAGTTAACAGAGTACAGTCGTTCAGCCATGACGACTATGGGATTTGTCAAAGGCTTCAGCAATTATGAAGATGAAAGAACGCAAGAAAACTTACCTACTTTATCAGTAAAGCAATGGCAAAATATTTTACAATTGAATGCCTTTGAAGACTTTCTTGCCTTCCCACAATCCGGTTCCCTTAATGATTTGTTTGGGCAACATTTAATAATTGCTCGACAACCTTTTTCTGAAAAGCGGTTGAAGCAAGATGAATTGCGGAATTTTCTTCAGAAAAAGCTACCTGAGTATATGGTTCCTTCTGTCTATATATCCCTTAATACTTTACCGCTAAATTCTAACGGAAAGGTAGATAGGCAAGCTCTTGCCAAACTGAGTCCAATCAAACTAAATCCAAACAAAGCTTTTGTAGCTCCTCGAAATACACTGGAGCAAATAATTGCTGGCATTTGGACTCAAATACTTAACTTACAAAGTGCTGTGGATATTCACCATAACTTCTTCGAGTTGGGCGGAAATTCTTTAAAGGCAATTCAAATTTATAACAAGCTGCAAGAAAAACTGGAAACGGAATTTCCAGTAGTCACAATGTTTGAACATCCAACAGTTAGCGCTTTAGCACAAGCTTTAAGTCAAAAAGAAACGAGAAATACTGTTTTCAAAGAAGGTTACGACCGAGGGCAAAAGCGAAAAGAAGCGGCTTTACAAAAACAACGAAGTAGCAAGAAGAAGTTGAGTACTCTGTAACTGTTGAAAAAGAAAATATCAATTCTAAATAATTTGTGAACTTCTACCTCTCTTATCTCTGCGTCCTCGGCGTCTCTGCGGTTAATTTACTTAAAACCCTTCATAAATCAATCGAACCACCGTATTCCTTCGCCCAAATCGTATAGATTTTTCAAGAAATCGGAGAAAAGCCGTGATAAATCAAGAAGAAATAGATTTGACCGGAATAGCCATTATTGGCATGGCAGGTCGTTTTCCCAAAGCCAAAAATATTGAAACATTTTGGCATAACCTAAAAAACGGCATACAATCAATTTCAGTCTTTTCTTCTGAGGAGATGGAGGAAAATATAGACCCCGCCATTGTAAAAAATCCTCAGTTTGTCAAAGCAGGATACATCTTAGAAGATGTAGATCTATTCGATGCTCAATTCTTTAGGATAACTCCCAAAGAAGCTGAAATTATAGATCCCCAACAGCGGATCTTTTTGGAGTGCGCTTGGGAGGCTTTGGAAAATGCTGGCTATACTCCTGAAAATTATCAAGGGGCAATTGGTGTTTACGCTGGTTCAGGGATTAACACTTATTCATTACTCAACTTGGCATCACAATGGAAACTGGGAAAGCCTTCAGAATTTGTTGAAGTTTTGATTGGTAACGATAAAGATTATCTAGCTACCCGCGTTTCTTACAAATTAAACCTTAACGGTCCTAGTATTTGCGTTCAAACTGCCTGTTCTACTTCATTAGTTGCTGTAAACTTGGCTTGTCAAAGCTTACTCGATTATCAATGCGATATGGCTTTGGCTGGTGGAGTTTCAATTAAAGTTCCGCAAAAACTCGGTTATCTTTATCAAGAAGGAGGAGCTGTTTCCCCAGACGGACATTGCCGCGCATTTGATGCTCAAGCACAAGGAACTGTTGGCGGTAATGGATTAGGAATTGTTGTTTTGAAGCGATTGCAAGATGCTCTTGCAGATGGCGATCGCATTCATGCGGTCATCAAAGGTTCTGCCATCAATAATGACGGATCTGCCAAAGTTGGTTACACAGCACCCAGCGTTGACGGACAGGCAAAAGCGATCGCAGAAGCTTTGTCTGTGGCAGGAGTGGAACCCGAAACTATTAGCTATATCGAAGCTCACGGAACCGGAACTCCCTTAGGCGATCCAATTGAAATTGCTGCTCTTTCCAAAATTTTTCCCACCAATCCTAATAAAAAACCCTACTGTGCTATCGGTTCTGTTAAAACTAATATCGGACATTTAGATGCGGCTGCTGGTATCGCTGGTTTAATTAAAACTGTTTTATCTCTCAAACATAAATTACTACCACCCACCCTGCATTTCGAGAAGCCAAATCCTCAAATAGATTTCGCCAACAGCCCATTTTACGTCAACACTTCTTTATCTGAATGGAAAGCAAACGGCACTCCCCGTCGTGCAGGTATTAGTTCCTTTGGCTTCGGGGGAACTAACACTCATATAGTTTTGGAGGAAGCGCCTCTTGAACATAATTCTAGCGGTGCAGAGGTGCAGGGCAGAAAGTATCAATTATTGTTACTTTCTGCCAAAACTCCAACAGCTTTGGATACTGCTACTGCAAATTTAGCTGCACACTTTAAACAGCATCCTGATATTAATCTTGCCGATGCAGCTTACACATTACAAGTGGGTCGCAGCGTTTTCAATTATCGCCGGATGTTGGTGTGCCAAAACGTTGAAGATGCCGTAAATGCACTCTCAAATTTGAATTTGCAGCAATCCTATCACTCGCAAAAGCCAAGCGAAAGACCAATTGTATTTATGTTTCCCGGTCAAGGAGCGCAATATGTAAATATGGCGCGGGAACTCTACGAAACTGAGCCAACTTTTCGAGAGGAAGTCGAGTGCTGCTGTCAACTGCTACAACCTCATCTAAATTTAGATTTGCGGCAAGTGCTGTATCCAGACGAGTCAAATATGGATAAGGCAACACAGCAACTAAAACAGACGGCGATTGCACAACCAGCATTATTTGTCATTGAATACGCTTTGGCTAAGTTGTGGATGTCGTGGGGAGTGCAACCTCAAGCTGCGATCGGTCACAGCATTGGAGAATATGTAGCTGCTTGTCTCGCTGGTGTCTTTTGTTTAGAAGATGCCTTGGCGTTAGTGGCAGCTAGAGGAAAATTGATGCAGGAATTGCCTGCTGGATCGATGCTTTCTGTTTCCTTATCGGCAGTAGAAGTACAACCTTTTTTAAAAGAAGGGCTTTCCTTGGCGGCAATTAACGCACCATCTCGATGTGTTGTTTCTGGTACAGTAGAAGCGATCGCCCAACTAGAGGATGAGTTGGCGGCGAAAAGTTTGGAATTAAGTCGCTTACATACCTCCCATGCTTTTCATTCTTCTGTGATGGATTCTATTTTAGATCCATTCACCGAACTGGTAAAAAAAGTTAAGCTGAGCCCCCCGAAATTCCCTTTTTGTCCAATCTTACTGGCACTTGGATATCAGCAGCAGAAGCAACAAATTCCAGTTATTGGGCGAAACATTTGCGCCACACGGTACAGTTTTCTTCTGGAATACAGGAGTTGTTGAAATCAGAACGAATTTTATTAGAAGTTGGACCAGGTCGAACATTAAGCACTTTAGCAAAACAGCATCAAGGACAGATAACCGGACAAATTGTGCTTTCTTCGTTGCGACATCCCAAAGAAGAACAGTCAGATGTAGCATTTTTATTAAATACATTAGGCAGACTTTGGCTTGAGGGTAGGCTAATAGATTGCTCGAAATTTTACGTCTACCAAAAACGTCATCGCTTACCCTTACCAACTTATCCATTTGAAGGTCAGCGTTATTGGATTGAACCGAAAAAGTTATCTGACACTGAAACTAATAGCTCAGTATCATTAAGCAAAAAGCCTGACATTTCCGACTGGTTTTACATTCCATCATGGAAACGTTCCATTGTACCTAAATTATTTCAACCGGGAGAATTAGAAAGCGTAAAACGTTGCTGGTTGATATTTGTGGATGAATGCGGTTTGGGAGAGCAAATTGCCAAACTTTTGGAACAAGAAAAGCAAACTGTTATCAAAGTGATGATTGGGGAGGAGTTTCGCAAAGTTGACGATGGTGTCTATACTATCAATCCGCGCTCGCGCCAGCACTACGATCGCTTAATAAAAGAACTTTGCACATTAAGTCAAATTCCCCAAATAGTTGCACACTTGTGGAGCATTCAACCGCCTCAGCAGAAACAATCTGAAATTGAATTTTTTGAAAGCTCTCAGGAACTCGGTTTTTACAGTCTACTTTATCTTGTGCAAGCATTTAAAGATAGAAATCTTACCGATTCTTTGCAAATCAAAGTTGTGTCAGCAAATATGCAGGGAGTGACTGAAGAAGAGGTACTTTGTCCAGAAAAGGCGACTGTCTTAGGTGCGTGCAAGGTTATTCCTCAAGAATACAGCAATATAACTTGCCGCAGCATTGATATCGTACTTCCTGAAATCAAAACTTCCCAGGACAATAAGCTAATAAATCAACTCATAGCCGAATTTACAGCAGCAGAGCAGTCTGACTTAGTTGTTGCTTACCGTGGAAATCATCGATGGGTGCAAACTTTTGAACCAATACGACTGGATGATAAAGCTGGAAGCAAAATAAGGTTGCGCCAAGGTGGAGTCTATCTTATCACGGGTGGGTTGGGAGGTCTTGGTCTGGTGCTTGCCGAACATCTCGCAAAAACCGTGCAAGCCAAACTAATATTGGTTGGGCGATCGCCTTTTCCCAAAAAAGACGAGTGGGAAAAATGGCTGGAAACTCACGATTCTCAGGATGAAATCAGCCGCAAGATTGAGAAATTGCAAACACTTGAAAAACTGGGTGCCGAAGTTTTGATCAAGAACGCAGATGTGGGCGCTCGCAGCCAAATGCAAGCAGTCATTACCCAGATATACGAACAATTTGGTCTTTTTCATGGAGTTATTCACGCCGCAGGCATTGTCAGAGAAAAGTCATTTCGCTCCATCCAAGAAACAGATAAAACTGAGTGCGAGCAGCAATTTCAGGCTAAAGGACGCGGACTTATAGTATTAGAACAAGAATTGCAGGGAAGAAAACTTGATTTTTGTCTATTGGTATCTTCCCTATCATCTGTTTTAGGAGGATTAGGTTGTGTAGCCTACTCTGCCGCCAACATATTCGTGGATGCTTTTGCTTATAAGTGCAACCAAACCCACTCTTTCCCTTGGCTGAATGTAAATTGGGACAACTGGCAATTTAAAGAAGAAAAACCAACAACAACAGCTTTAGGAGCAAGTATGGCTGAATTAACTATGACACTTGCAGAAGGAGTAGAGGTTTTACAACGTATTTTAGCCATAAATGCGCCCACTCAAATTGTCATTTCCACAGGAGATTTAAAAGCTAGGATTGACCAATGGATTAATTTTAAAGTTTTACAAAAAATTGAAGATTCCAAAGAACTAAATTCATCGTCGAGCCATCCTAGACCGAGTTTATCAAATTCCTACGTCGCTCCGAGAAACGAGGTTGAGGAAACTGTTACTGAGATTTGGGAAAAATTGCTTGGTATCAAACAAATAGGCATCCACGACAACTTTTTTGAACTAGGAGGAGACTCTTTGCTTGCCTTGCCGTTAGTTTCTAGGTTGCGCGACACCTTTCAGGTAGAACTACCTCTGCGTACTCTTTTTAAAGCAACCAATGTGGCAGATTTGTCACACGCCATTATCATTAACGAACCAAAGCCAGGACAAACCGAAAAGATTGCTAAAGCTTTAAAAAGGCTCAAGAATATGTCTGCTCAAGACATCAGACAGACGCTTCAGGAGAAGAAAAGAGGAGCTAGAGTTTAATGAATATCAAAAGCTTTGCAGACGGAACTGAACTTTCTACCGAAGAGCGCGATCTTCTGGCATATTTACTTGAAGAGGAAGGAATAGAACTTTCGCAAACGCAACCACTTCCTCTCATAGTGTCCGATCCAGAAAAACGGCACCAACCTTTCCCACTTACTAACATTCAACAAGCTTACTGGATCGGTCGCAGTGAAGCGCTGGAATTGGGCAATGTAGCAGCTCATGCTTACTGGGAAATTGAAAGCATCAATTTAGATTTAGAAAGATATGAAAAAGCTTGGCAGCGGTTAATCGAACGTCACGAAATGCTGCGAGCGATTGTCTTACCTTCTGGAGAACAGCAAATTCTGGACTCTGTACCACCTTATGAAATTCAAGTGTTGGATCTACGCAAAGAAAGTCCAGAGGTAGCAGCTTCGCAATTAGAAGCGACTCGCCAGAAAATGTCTCATCAAATACTGCCAACCGATCAATGGCCTTTATTTGACATTCGTGTTTCTATATTAAATGAACGGTGCATTCGGCAACATATCAGCTTCGACTTGTTAATTGGTGATGACTGGAGTCTGCAAGTTCTATTGCAAGAACTTTGGGAACTTTACCAAGATGCCGATGCTCCTCTAGGTGCGATCGCGGTATCGTTCCGAGATTATGTTCTCGCTTGTGTCGCGCTGCAAGGTTCTTGCGAGTATGAGCGATCGCGGGACTATTGGCTGAGGCGAATTCATACCCTACCACCCGCACCCGAATTACCTTTGGCAAAACATCCCAGCTTGCTACATTCCCCTCGGTTTGTGCGTCGGAGTGCAACGCTACAACCAGAAATCTGGCAACAACTGAAAACACGAGCAAATCAAGCAGGTTTAACGCCATCAGGAGTGCTATTAGCTGCTTTTGCCGAAGTTCTGAGTGTCTGGAGCAAATGTCCCCGATTTACCATCAACCTAACGCTATTTAATCGCCTACCCCTACATCCCCAAATCAACGAAATTGTTGGTGACTTCACCTCATTAAGCTTACTTGCCATAGACAACTCAACTTTAGATTCGTTTGAAACCCATGCTCGAAACATACAAGAGCAACTTTGGGAAGATTTAGATCATCGCTACTTTGACGGAGTGCAGGTGTTGCGAGAATTGGCTCGCATCCAAACTCAGGAGTCAAAAGCTCTGATGCCAGTCGTATTTACCAGCACCCTTACTTTAACAGAAGCCGGACAGAATACTGACCCATTCGCCCCATTTGGCTCGGTAGTTTACAGCATCACCCAGACACCTCAAGTTTTGCTAGATCATCAAGTTTATGAGGAAGAAGAAACTTTAGTTTTTAACTGGGATGCTGTCGAGGAACTTTTCCCCGGTGGGCTTCTTTCTGATATGTTTGAAGCTTATTGTGGTTTTCTGTTTCGTTTGGCTAATGATGAATCGGTTTGGTTGAAAACCAGACGGCAACTGTTACCAAATGCCCAAATTGAGCTTTTTGAAGCTATCAATAGCACCACGCTACCAGTACCAGATTTGCTGCTACACACTTTATTTGAGGCTCAGGTAAAACAGCATCCCCATCATGCCGCCATTATTGCACCAAAGCGCACCTTGACTTACCAAGAGTTGCATAGCCTTTCACAGGCATTGGGACACCGACTGCGGCACTTGGGTGCAAAGCCAAACACTCTGGTGGCTGTCGTTATGGAGAAAGGATGGGAGCAAGTCGTAGCTGTTTTGGGCATCTTAGCTGCTGGTGCTGCCTACGTACCCATCGACCCAGGATTGCCTAATCAGCGGCTTACGCATTTACTACAACAAGCACAAGTCAGCTTAGTTTTAACCCAATTAAAACTGAATCAAACCTTAGAGTTACCTTCTTTTGTAAAGCGAATTTATGTAGACATAAAAGAACTGCTATCTGAAAAACACCAGCCTTTGCATCCGGTACAGCAACCCGAAGATTTAGCCTATGTTATCTACACTTCTGGTTCTACCGGGATGCCTAAAGGAGTGATGATAGACCATCGCGGTGCAGTTAATACCATCCTCGATATCAATAAACGTTTTGATGTTAACTCATCTGACCGAGTATTCGCGCTTTCCTCCCTCAGTTTTGACTTGTCGGTCTACGACATTTTCGGTACTTTAGCTGCTGGGGCAACAATTGTCATTCCCCAAGCGAATGCGGCTAAAGACCCATCTCATTGGTTGGATGCGATCGCACACGAGCAAATTACTGTTTGGAACTCAGTACCCGCCTTAATGCAGATGTTAGTGGAATATGCCAATGTGCGACCAGAATTTTCCCTGACCTCTTTACGCCTAGTGCTTCTAAGTGGAGACTGGTTGCCATTACCTCTGACTTCTCGAATTAAAGCTATAGCTAGAAATGCTCAAGTCATCAGTCTAGGAGGTGCTACCGAAGCTTCAATCTGGTCAATTCTTTACCCGATTGAAACTATCGACCCAAGCTGGAAAAGCATCCCCTACGGTTGTCCGATGACCAACCAGCAATTTTACGTCTTGAATGAGGCACTAGAACCTTGTCCTGTATGGGTGCCGGGACAGCTATATATTGGGGGAATTGGTTTAGCAAAAGGTTACTGGCGGGATGAGCAAAAGACTGCTGCCAACTTTATCACTCATCCCGTTACTGGTAGTCGCTTGTACCGTACAGGGGACTTAGGTTGCTATTTACCAAACGGTCAAATTGAGTTTTTAGGACGGGAAGATTACCAGGTTAAAGTCGGCGGATACCGCATTGAGTTAGGAGAAATTGAGGCGGCTTTGGTGCAGCATCCGGCTGTGCATCAAGCTGTCGTTATGGCAGATCAACAGCAAAGCAATAAGCGTTTGGTGGCGTATGTAGTCCCCGTGCAAAAGCCAGCCCCTACCGTTGATGAACTGCGCCACTTCTTGAGCGAGAAACTGCCTGAGTATATGGTGCCTTTTGCGTTCATGGTGTTGGATGCCCTGCCACTGACAGCTAACGGCAAAGTGGATCGGCGGGCATTACCAGCACCTGAGCAAGTCAACAGCGAATTTGAGGTAGGAATTCCTACTCTCACGTCAGCGCGTAGCCGTACTGAATATGTGCCACCTCGCACTCCCATAGAGAAGATACTAACGGAAATTTGGGCTGAGGTACTTGCTGTCAAACCTGTAGGCATTAACGACAACTTCTTTGCCTTGGGTGGAGATTCGATTCTCATTATGCAGACGATCGCTCGTGCCAAGCAAGCAGGTATTCAACTAACACCCAGACAGATGTTTGGGTATCCAACTATTGTTGAAGTAGCAGCAGTAGCTAGCACGGCGACGGCAGTCTGCACCGAACAGGAACCTGTAACGGGTTTGGTTCCCCTCACCCCCATCCAGCACTTTTTATTCGAGCAGGATCTGCCAAACTCTTATCCCTGGAACTTGACGTGGCTGCTGGAGGTGCGGCAAAAAGTAGATGTCTGTGTGCTGGAAGCAGCTTTCCAACATTTACTGCTGTATCACGATGCACTCCGCCTGCGCTTTGAACGAAATGTTTCTGGCTGGGAGCAGTATAACGCCAGTCCTGGGGCGGCGCTCGCTTTTGAGCGAATTAATTTATCGCACGTACCAACGAGCGATCGCCAACAAGCGATCAATGCAACGGCAGCAGAGTTACTGGCTAGCTTCAACTTGTCCCAAGAACCACTGATAGGGGTTGTTCTCTTTGAACTTGGTTCCCAAAAGTCAGACCTCCTATTAATAGTTGCCCATCACCTAGTAATTGACGCGGTTTCGATGCGGTTTTTGGTAGAGGATCTCCAAACACTCTATCAGCAGCTCAATAGCGGTCAAGCTATTCAGCTTCCCCCAAAAGTACTTCTTACCAGCAATGGTCTCAACAACTCATCAAATATGCACAGTTGGATAAGATTCAGCAAGAGTTGTCTTACTGGCTGGAAACTCTTCCCAAACAAGCAAACCCTCTGCCAGTGGACTATCCTGAAGGCATTAATACTGAATGTTCTAGCCGCACTGTTTCCAGGTCTCTCAATGAAAAAGAAACTCATGTGCTGCTGCGGCAGTTTCCTATTTATGGCACTCAAGCTCAAGAGGTGTTGTTGACTAGCTTACTATGTGCCATGTCCCAGTGGACAGGCAAAAGTTCTCTGTTGCTTAACTTCTTGGGTCATGGACGCGAGGAAATCTTAGAAGATATGGATGTATCTCGCACTGTGGGATGGTTTACCAGCATCTACCCTGTGTTTTTAGATATGGGCAATGGAGATACTTTGGAGGATGTGTTGCGATCGGTCAAACAGCAAATTCAGCGCATTCCCAACCGAGGCATCGGCTACGGTATTCTTCGCTATCTTACACCAAATACTCAAGTTGCCGAAAAATTAAGGTCTTTACCTCAAGCTGAAGTTGCCTTCAACTACTTTGGTCAAGTAGATTTTTCTCAAACTTCTTTATTCCAATTTGCCCCAGAATCTCCCGGAACAATTAGGCAAAAACAAGGAATTCGACCGCATTTACTAGATGTCATCGGGGTAATATCTGAGGACAGGCTGGAGGTAGATTTTATCTATAGTGAGAATGTTCATCGACAGTCCACAATTGAGAGTCTAGCCGAATCTTTGATGGAGACAGTGCGATCGCTCATTTCATTAATCGTTCAGTTGTAGTCTTCCAAAAGCGGGATTGTAATTTATTAGGAATAATACAGCAATTCTATTAAAACAGTGACCAGTACCAGCCGCAGTGACCAGGTAACACGCTCTTGATTTAGACCCCAAGTGAAACGTACCCGGAGCGTGATGGGGGTCTCCTTCCTCCCGCTAAAAATGGTAACTGCTCACTGCTCACTGCAAAAGATGAACCAGTAACAAGAGAGAAATTTGATGAGGAAAGCAAAGCTACTAACTGGCATGAAAGGATTTACAGTCATCTGGTTTGGTCAGGTGATTTCACAGTTGGGTACTGCTATGACCCGCTTTACTCTTACTATATGGACATACACAATAACCGAACAAGCCACAGCTACAGCTTTGGTATTCTTCTGTTCCTTTATGCCATCTATACTACTCAGCCCTATTGCTGGTGCGCTGGTAGATCGCTGGAATCGAAAACTGATTTTATTTATCAGCGACTTGGGCGCAGGTTTGGTAACAATTGGCTTATTAGTACTTTATGCCACTAACAATTTGGAAGTAAAACATCTGTATCTCACGACAGCTATTGCCTCAATATTTGAATCTTTTCAATTTCCAGCTTATTACGCTTCCATATCCATGATGCTGTCAAAAGCTCAATACACTCAAGCTAGCGGTATGCTCTCACTTTTGGAATCTATTTCGGGTGTTACCGCTCCAGTATTGGCAGGCTTTTTGTTTGCGCTTATTGGCATAAAAGGTATTATGACCATTGATATATTAACTTTTCTAGTAGCAATAAGTGCATTGCTTTTCATACATATTCCCCAGCCAGAAAAAACAGCCGTTGAAAAAGTTAGTAGCGTTAGTTTATGGCAAGATTCTATTTACGGATTCCGCTACATTTATAAGCGTCCCAGCCTTAGCGGACTTGTACTTATTTTCTTCACTATCAACATCACTTTCGGCTTCTACATGGCTTTGTTTGCACCCATGATTTTGGCTCGCTCGAATAACAATCAGGTCATATTTGGAATTGTAAGTTCAGCTTTTGGTATTGGAGGAATAGCTGGCGGTGTGTTGATGAGCTGTTGGGGTGGTCCGACGCGCAAAATACACGGGGTTTTGCTTGGCGTAGCATTTACTAGCCTACTGGGTACAACGCTGATGGGACTGGGACAGAACCTTCCTGTTTGGGCTACAGCCGCCTTTTTTACTAAATTCTTTCCCCCGATTGCATATGGCTGTAATCAAGCTATCTGGCAAGCCAAAGTACCACCCGATTTGCAAGGGCGTGTTTTTGGCGTGCAACGCCAGATAGGAGAAATTACTATGCCTTTAGCCATAATTATTGCAGGACCGCTAGCTGACTACGTTTTTGAGCCAGCAATGCAACCAGGAGGTAGCATTGTACCTATGTTCGGCGGAATCATTGGTATTGGTCCTGGTGCTGGAATGGGTCTAGTCCTTTTTATTCTAGGTTTATTAGGTATATTAATTGGCTTAGGTGGGTATCTCTTCAAAATCATCAAAAATGCAGAGGATATATTGCCCGATAGCAATACCATTTAAACATCACCGTTATTTGTCCACTAGTATCAAGATGCTGTTGGGCAATATGAGCCTGTCAATCCATCAGTTCCAGGTAGGTTGGGGCTTTAAGCGTTCCCACCATTAAAGCTCCCGTCAAATTGCACTCCTGGTTCCCAAACCCCCAAGATATTAATGCGTCTGCCCCGTCGAGGGCGTTGACGAATGGATTTTTGCACCCCTCTGAGAGCATAACTGTATTCTGCAGAACGCACACAGGTACAACCAGACTCATCTAAATACTGAGCGCCGGATCAGTCCTTGCTGTACCCCAAGCTTGAGCGTTTCCCAATCTTTGCACGAATCGGCTACCCAAGCAAGCGAGCGAGTCAGAGCAGGGCGATAGCGGATGCGCTTCCAAGAGTAGCCCCCTTTTTGACTCAATACTTCAACTAATGGCAGCCGAAGCCGACTGTTCTTCCGTTTTTATCAATTCTGTCAATATTTTGTAACTGATAGGCTGCGGGATAGCTATGTTTATTCGGTTATCCTGAAAGTTAGATTCGTAATAACCGAACCTGCGGGGATAGTTCGTGTCTGAGTCGGTCAAGAAAACAGAGTTAACTCTCATCGACATTTAATGAAGGGCTGTGGCATTGGGACAGAAAATCTTGAGCGATTGCCTACGGCACCAGCAGTTCTGAGCGGTATAAATTGTTCACCGAATGCGAGAACCCCTACAAATTACATATTTTGCCTATGACAGTCAAAAACTTCTAGTTGACCGACTCTCCAGACGGAAGGTTTACTGTAGTGTAGCCCACCATAGAGATTGAGTAGCAATTGAGTAGCAGAAATGGGGGCTTTGAGGTGCGATCGCGCTAACCAGAGATGCGATCGCTGACCTGTACCACTGCGGCAAAGATAGGCTTTAAAGGGCGGCTCTCGTCAGAGTTTAAATAATAACAAGCATAAGTTGGTTCTTGGCAGCTTTTGGTGATCAACACGGAAACTCGTTTTAAGGCAGAGGGCAGAGGGCAGAGGGCAGAAGGAAGAAAGATATAATTGAGATACTTCAAACTTTACTCCATCAAACATTTGAGGAATAAGCCTCAGCAAGGCCTATGTCGGTGCTAACTCACCTATTACCAGATTCAACCAATCTGAAACTTGAGAATTGCCTTCTTGACAAGATAAAAACTCAGATAAATTTGATTGTTTCCGCAATCAGTAGAGTAGTTAATTGTCCAGTTTGTAACCAACCAACTCACAAAATTCATAGTCGCTATGAACGCTTCTTAGCAGACTTGCCCTGGGCTGATTACAGCATTACCTTACAGTTACGGGTAAGGAAGTTTTTTTGCATCAATACTTTGTGTAAACGACGCATTTTTACAGAAAGGCTGACCAATGTAATCGCACCTTGGGCGAGAAGAACTCTACGTTTAGCTCAACGACTAAGTGCGATTGCTTTAGCTAATGGTGGTGCAGCAGGAGTAAGACTCTCAGAGCAATTGGGGATAAAAGTTTCTCGCAACACACTATTAAATTTAGTCCGCTCAATCCCACTACCACCAATCGTAACGCCACATACTCTTGGGGTAGATGACTTTTGTTTTCGTAAATGTAAAACTTACCGGAAGAAAGGCAGAGGGCAGAGGGCAGAGGGCAGAAGGCAGAAGGAAAGATAGTAACTTTTATACAAAGGTAAGTCCTCTGTGCTCTGCCATATGGTAAGACAGCCCCTGAATTTATGATGCTGTTGGCGAATAAGTGAGGGGTGAAAGCAATATGGTGGGATACCAAAGTAAGAGTGAAAATAGTAAAGAGAAAATCAAATAAAACTTAGGTAAAAGCACTCGGAGCAAGAGCTGCAAAGCGAGAAGTGCGAGTCTTGGCTTTAGGTATACCCTCAAGCCAACTGACAATGCGTGTGAGGTTAATGGCAGTGGCGGTAAGAAGATGCTGTAAGTGTGTCTTAGCTAAACCGATGTATCGGCTACGACGTAACCCAAACCGCACACAAGCTTGGGAAATAGCCCCCTCGACGCCGGCGCGTTGTTGGTAGCGCCTTTTAAACTCGGAAGTAGCTTGTTGGATACGAGCTGCTTGCAAAGCTTGATGCTGGGATTGTGGTCTGAGTTTGAGCAGACGTGGAGCGCGGGCAGCACGGGTACATTGTGCTCGCAGTGGACAGACTCGACAGTCAATCGATGCAAAGCGAACTTCACTCACACAAGTTCCGTCGTTTTCGATGCGTTCACACCAAGCTTTACTGGTATGGCCTGCCGGACAAACAACCGTTTGGGAGTGCCAATCAATGGTAAAGCACTTAAGGTCAAAACCATTGTCACTTTGAGCTTGCCAACTAGTGTCAGGCATCACAGGTCCTGTCAACTCAAGTTGATAATTTTGCTTGGAGTCGAGCAGGTGCTGTGCACTCACATAGTTCGTATCGACAAAATGCTCTTGGGGTAAAAGTGCTTTGTCGGCTAGGTGTTGATGAATGATGGGTGTCATTGCCCCGTCAAAAGTGGTAGCGGCAGTTGTTTCGACATTTGTAATCAACGAAGGTAACTCACAGTCGCAAGTTTCGGTCAAATGTACACTGTAGCCAGTCCAGTTTGTATTTCGTTTTGTACGGTTGCGGGCTTGTATGTCGTAGGGTGACTGAATCAGCAATTGGTTGGGTGGTAAGTCATCTGTTCTCCAACTTAAGTTTTCACCTTGGAGATAGTATTGTTGTACCCAAACCAAACGTAAAATTTCCACTGCACTAACCGAAGCCAGTTCAGCCGGTGTGTTGGTACTATACACCGCCATCAATAACTGATGTCCATCCCGACCGATCACTAAGGCCAAATCCAGTTGTTCTGCTTTCGTCTTAGGTAGACGATACTGCTCAAACCGATGACTATAACGGTCAAACCAATCTTGGCTAACAATCGATAACAACCATTCTGGTGCAATGGTTGCTAATTCATTCAAGCAGTGGCGTAACGTTTCTCCCACACACTCAAGTCGATTTAATTGTCGAATCGCAGCTATCACATGGGTGGAGTCGGTTCGTGCCTTGCCGCGACTTTTGAGCCATCCTTTTTGTTTAAATTCCTCAAGTATCTTCTCCAGTATTTGATGCTCTCGCCCTCGCGCTATCAGCCTGCCACGAAATTCGCTCAATACTGAGTAATCAAATCCGCTATCAGTGATTTCTAACCCTAAAGCATACTTCCAGTCGATTCTCGATCTGACTGCCTCTGCAGCTTGACGGTCGGTTAACCCCTCCGCAAATTGCATCACGCTAATCAACGCCAATTGTCCTGGCGAATATGCACTCTGACCACAATCACTCCGAAATAGCGTTTCAAACTCCTTATCTGTGTAAATCTCTCCTAAACTGTCCCGCATTTTCATGTACACATTTCCTTTCGGGAATGCCGATGTTGCTATCCTTGCCGTTTCTTGTGGTATCTCCCACTCCGATTTTGGATGCACACTCATCTATGTTCCCCCTGTAATGTTGCGCTTACCAGTTTCTCTGCTTGACAGCTATTGTCAGTGCTCTGATTATTTTACTTAAGCACTCTCGACCCTGCTTGACTCTCTAGAGTATCCCTGCCTGCACCAGCCACAAGTGTATTTGAAACACTAGTGTTTTCAACTACTGATTTTTGAGCCAGTTGCAGCAAGAGCGGTGACTGCCCGCTTTAATAACTCGAATACATCACTAGTAAACTTTATAGCGGGCGGTCAGCAACTGGCATCGGGGGGAGTCCTGAGGGCGGGCGGTAGCCCCCCTCGTGCCACTAGGACTCAACCCGACAATCTCCGTTTGTTCCGCCTTTAGTGCCATCATCACGAATAACTTGATTCAACTCTGTTGTATCTCCTTAATTTTTCTTGTCGTGCTTGACCCCTAATTTATTCGCCAACAGCATCATTTATTTATGGAGACAAATAAAAAAGTGCGAACTTTATTAAATGCCCCGCTTTTAAGCGTGGGGATGCCCTTCTGCCTTCAGACGAGCGTACTTCTGCCTTCTTAAGCGCTTATTCCCTCAGTCAGAATTGTATGGTTTAACCAACCAAATACGTCGTTCCGCAGTATCTGTAGCATCCAACATAGCCGAAGGATATGGAAGGCGCTCAAAACAAGAATATGTACAATTTTTGCATATTGCTTTAGGTTCTTTAAGAGAACTCGATACACAATTAATCATTGCTAAAGAAGTAGATTTAGCAGAGAAAAACCTTTTTACTCCCCTATTAAATGAAGTTGAGGAAATGCAAAGTATATTAGTTGCAAGTTTAAACAAACTCAAAGTTTGAATCTATAATTTCCTTCTTCCTCCTTCTGCCCTCTGCCCTCTGCCCTCTGCCTTTCCCCCAGCCAAGATCACCAAAATCTGACAAGACCCCATAAGTTGACCATAGAGAATTACAAGCATAAAGTGACCATTTTGGACAACTTATGGTTGTTGTCCCGCCCCCAATTATCCAGTCAAGGAAGTTGCCAGTGGGTGCATGGAACCATTGCAGCACGCTAAAAGCCAGCAATACCAAAATCATAATTGCCAGACTGGAACCAATGAAGAAGTTAAAATACATCTTGCCTTGTCTCCGATGAAGATATCACTTCAATCTTGGCGAGGGGTTGGGACTTAGGCAAAAATCCTTGTGATGGTTTTTAGAGTTACACACTAAGAAAGCCAAGAGAATAGGCAATGGCAAATGATAAATTACAAATTATGAATTATGCAAGAGTCATATTCTACTCTAATTTCATAATTCATAATGAATAATTTATCGAATGAAATAACTGCGCCAAACTGATTTAGAATCCTTGCCACTAGCTTCAGGAACCAGTAACCGCCAAGTTTTACCTTCTCTTTGAAGTTGCAGGTAAACTTCAAAAGGTTTTTGAGGTTGTGTCAACCGTCGTTTTGGTAGCTTAAACGTGAGTTCGTAAGTTCCACGAACGCGGTATGTGGGTAAATTTTCAATTGTCAAAGGTTGTTCCTGACTAATTGATAGCCGATGGATTTCAAATCCCTGAAAATTCAAATCTAGCTGTTGGCTGAGTTGCTGTTGAGTTTGCTCTAATTCAAATGCAATTGCTTTTTCCACTAAGTGCCTAGTTGGTGCAAGAACACTCGTGGTACACGCAGTTAATAGTCCCAACAAAATTAAGCTGATAATTAGCCGCACCATTATGATGGCTCCTCTATACTCATATCTGCTATTCCAAAGCGATAGTATAGGCTGTAGCTGGTGTAATTATCGCGCCTATCTGTGGCAAAAATTAGTATCACATTGCAGCTAGTAAACTTTAATACATTGTGCCGTTAAGCAGCTTTGCAAGTTCGGGTTTAACCAAACTTTACACTCAAATGAATAAGTAAGACTGCGGCTTCTACGAACTACCGACAACTTGTCTGTACCTGCCATTCCGTAAATTTATTGAGTTAAATTAAGATTTTTTTGGGAAAAATTTCCGGAAAGTAGGTTTTTCTGCTGAATATACAGAAATAGTAAAGCACACTCCTCTTATAGCTTCTTTTGTATAAAGCGAGTATAAAGTTTGCTTAGATAAAAATAAATAGTTGGACATCTAGCCTTAGGTATACTTAAAATACTTCTAAGGTTAGTTGTAAAACAGGTAACAAGCAAGATGAAAACTATTGCTACTCAGGTGCGTAACAAAATATTAAAAAATCTTTATGAAGTTTCATTTATACGAGATCCTGCTGAGCTTGCTTATGAAGCAGCATTAGAAAAACATAAGAGTCATCTACCTGTTCTTTCGAGTACTGACTGGGCTATCGTGGAGACTCTTGAAACTGAGGGAGTTGCTGTCACTTCATTAGAGGAACTTTCGATTCCTTCTACTCCACAATTGCTGCAAGCTGCCAAAAAACTCATACCAGAAATCCCAAGAGCGATTTCTGGCGATGAAAATGAATTTGTTGTTCATGCAACTTCCGAGCAAATGATGGAGTACCCAGAGATTTTTCTTTGGGGATTAGAACAACGTTTACTCAATATTGCTGAGAATTATCTTGGTCTACCAGTCGCTTATCATGGTGCCTATTTTCGCAGAGATATTGCCAACCAAGTGGAGAAAAAATCAAGGTTGTGGCATATGGACTCGGAAGACCGAAAATTGTTCAAAGTCATTGTTTATTTAAACGATATCAACGATGAGCGAGGTCCGTTTCAATATATTCCAAAAGATATCACTTCCAAAGTAGCTGATTCTTTGAAATATAAAACTGGCTACATCAAAGATAAAACTTTGCAACAGGTGATATCCCAATCAAATTATAAATCCTGTACAGGAGCATCTGGCACGGTAGTTATTGCAGGCACTGCTAGTGTCTTTCATCGGGGAAAAAAACCTGTAGATTCCGATAGATTTTCAGTATTTTTTGATTACACTTCCAGACAACCAAAATTCCCTTTTTATTGTAAATCTTCTCTACCTATGGAGGATTTGCATTTACTTTCCACAAAGTTCTCCGAAGAACAAAAGCAGTGTGTTTTTTGGCGATAATATAACAATTTTAGCAATAGTGACTTAGGGAAGAAACAGGAGTAGGAATCATAACTAGGAAAATAATGTTTCAAACCTCATTAAAATAGGCTGGATAACACACGTTCCCATTAAGATTCATCAAAGCACTCGGTTTGAGTTCTAACACCATAAATGCCTCATCAGGAATTGGTAATGATGAGTGCAAGCCGAATTGACTCGCCTTTTGAAAACCAAAACGTCTGTAATAGCGCGGATCGCCAACAACGACAACAATAGAATGGTTTAATTCACGACACCTTGATAAACCCACCTGCACCAGCTGAGTGCCAATACCTTGGCGCTGGTGCATTGGTGTCACAGCTAGCGGTGCTAAAGCCAGTGCTAGAATTTGTGCTGCTTCAATGTTAATGCGACTGAAAAGAATGTGTCCCAGCACATCCTCATTTTCTAGCGCTACAAGAGATAATTCAGGTATAAAATTTGGGGAGTTGCGGATTTTATCTACAAGTTCGGCTTCTTGTGTTTGACCAAAAGCATCTGTTAGCACTTGGTGAATCTTTGCTCTTTGGTTATCTCTCTCTGCAGTAATATTTAGCATAGAATTTTGAACGATTAGACTGGTTGCAATACTGAAACACTACCTGAGATAAAATAGCAATATCATCAGAGCGATCGCTAATCACTGTTACACCGTAATCGACAAACACTTGGCGCTGATGAAATTTCCTGCAAACATTGCTTATAACGTTACAGAAACCTCGACAATCGTTGGTATGGTTAAACAAGGTTTGGGTGCAGCTATTGTAGCCCGGCTGGTAGCCGAACCTATACTGCCAGAAATGCAGGTATGCAGTTTGCCAGTTCCTTTGAAAAGAGTCATTGGCGTGGCTGTGCTAGCAAATACTCTCCATAGTCCGGCTGTGTTTGCATTTTTAGAAACTATTCTCGGTGTCGATCGCTTCACTCAAAAAACAGCAGTTTGATTAAAATCATCCAATTTACTCTGGCTACCGCAAGTAAAACAGCAATGCAACCCCAGCGATCGCAATCACTACACCAGCGATCGCCCTCAAACTGACTTTTTCACCTATCGTCAGAGAAATTGGTATAACAAATAACGGGCTAGTTTGCAACAAAGTTAAGGCAATTCCCGCAGCAGTTAATTTAATTGCTGTCTGTTGCAACCAAATTCCTAAATAAGTCCCACAAAAAGCAGCAAAGATAGCAGCTAGAACTACCCTTGGTGAATGTAATGTTTTTAACTTAAAGTCACCTTGTTGCCTGCGCAAGGGTAGCAATATCACGAGAATCAACACGGCTGCAATTAACCGCAACAAAGCTGCCCACAAGGGGCTAATACTGCTATTTGCTAATGCTGCACGAGCCAAAACAGTACCTATAGCATTGGTTACTACGTTTATCAGACCAAAGCCAAGTCCCCGCCATAACTGCATTCTAGAAGTATGAGTAGAAGTATCATTTGTATCGGGAGTGCGTTCTGTCACCACCCAGGCAACTCCCAAAATGGTGAGCAAAATGCCACACCAAGCATTAGCGTTTAATTGCTCTTGGAGAAAAATGAGCGCTAATATTGCCGTCATTGGTGGCGCAAGGGTTCCTATAAGTAAGGCACGACGTGCGCCTAAAAGATTTAAAGCTGCCAAGAAGGCTGTATCGCCTAAGCCAATGCCCACAACGCCGCTGACAAGCAGCAGACACAGGGGAAGTGGTGAAATGTTGGGAAAAAATTCACCCTTGATGAAGATGGTAAGCAAAAGGAAAGCGATCGCAACTATCCCTTTGATCAAGTTGAGTTGCAATGGCGGGATACGCTCCCCCAAGCGCCTATATATCACCGATGCCCCAGCCCACAAACAGGCAGCAGACAAAGCTGCTATTTCACCTTTAAAACTTGTCGCACCCAATTTGAAATAATTATTAAAAATAATATCCATCTCTTTTCTTATAAGGAAAATATTTAATAATTTAAGATAAATACCTTTATAAACTTTAGCACTCAATGCACTTTACTGCTAATTTTCGCGGAACAAACTTTAGCACTCAACGTACTTTACTGCTAACTCTTTTATGGGGAAAAACTTTAGCACTCACAAGACTATAGTGCCAATATTTTTGAAGTTTAGTACCTATGGTATAGGGTGATGTCCAACTTTTTTCAGATGTTATTTAAGAGGATTTTAGGACATTAAAAAATTTAAAAGCTCTGGTTTGAAGAGAACTCATGTAAGAACTTGGAGGAGTAGAATGAAATACACTTTCGACATCGTAGGAGTATCTCCAGTTTTGCATTTTTTTAGTCACCAACAGCAGAATCTACAAACACCACAGCATCAAGGTGTAGAATTAGTAGCAACTCATAAATGTACGCTTGATGCCCTGATCACATCTGTAGAACCATTGCCACAAAAGTGGGGCTGGGATATAGATGAAGTCGTAAGTACTGTCATTGAGTTTTGGATGAATAATTCAGAGAGTATTGGCTATTGGAAATCACGTTTAATAGATGCAGGGAGTGATAACTTACTGGTAGCAAGGGTTGCGGATATTAAGGCTCTAAGAGCAGAACTTGAAGTGTTACTGGGTAATAAGTGGTGAATTGCGTGCCTGTTGATTTAAGCTACATCACCAAAATCGTCTTGAATGCCAATTTTAGGGAATGAAACAGTCCTGCCTAACAGCCGGGGTGATGGGCGATTGCGCAGAGCGCACTGCCCCTTGGGCAATCGCCTTCCCAATTTGCCCTCACACCCCATCTTCCCGCTTACCCTCTTGTACACCTATGCCACCCAAATTAAGACTGCATGAAATCAGGCACACTTCCAATTGCAAATTATAAGAAGAAACGAAGCAAAGGCTTTAGCCTTGTGCGTAGTATCTGCTTAGAATCCCCGTCGATTTATGGCGGGGATAAGTCAAAATAATTATTAGTCTTTAAGAATTTGCAAAACAGGGAAAAAATGGCACAAATCTATGATTCAATAGCTGAACAGTTTAAAAAGTTCTACTCTTTGCCGTTTGCCCTGCATGTTGAGACGTATACACACTTAAATCTAATTGGAGATGTTACCGGAAAATCAATTCTTGATTTGGCTTGCGGAGAAGGAATTTACACAAGATTGCTCAAACAAAACGGCGCAGCACGTCTAGTGGGTGTGGATATTTCTTCAGAAATGATCAAACTAGCAAGACAGGAAGAAGAGAAAGAACCGCTCGAAATTGAGTATATTATCGCTGATGTCATGGAAATAGGTTTTATTGATAGCTTTGACCTTGTGGTTGCTTCCTTTCTTCTGAATTACGCCTCAACGAAGGAGCAACTACTTAAAATGTGTCATACCATATCAGCTAACTTGAAACCAGGCGGTCGGTTCATCAGTCTCAACAATAATTTAGACTTACTCCCACAGTTTTATCATAAAAGTGAAAAATATGGTCTTGCTAAGAGCTGTCCTGGGTCGCTTCAGGAAGGTACTCGCCTAACCTTAACATTGACAATTGCCGATGATGGTGAGAAAGTCAGCTTTGACAACTACTACCTGAGCAAAGCGACGTATGAATGGGCTTTGAGAAGCGTTGGTTTGAAGGATATCCGCTGGCACAATCCAATAGTCTCTCCCGAAGGCGTGCAGAAATTTAGCCAGGAGTTCTGGCAGGATGCCATAGACTATCCTTATATAGTGGGCATCACCTGCCAAAAATAGCTGTTAACATAGCCCAAAGAAACACAGTGAAGTACCCACCACCAACCGCAAGCGGTATGGTGGGGGCTTCCTGTCTCATTTGCCGCCGCTCCGTTGGGTATACTCATTGCTGAGTATCCGAAACCAAATCCGGTCTGAGTCTTACGCCGCATCTCTCGGTTTTCACCGTTTATCTCCTCACTCGTGAGAACCCAGGCAGCCGCCCTGCGTATCCCTTGGCAGTAATTTGTTTTTCGTACATTCCTGTATGGCTTATCTTTTACCGCAGAGCTAACCCTTGCGAACCAGTGACCGGAATCTTTCCCCTTTCTCTCGCTAGTTACCGTGGTAAGCGTATGACCGCTACTGTTACCATTGGAAAGCAGCCGAGTGGGTGGGTCGCAACCATTTATATACTAGCATAAGTATGTCTATATTGTGGACATACTTATGAAAACAAAAGAAGTACACATCCGTATATCGGAAAAGCGTTTTAGCAAACTAAAAAACTATGCCACGTTGAAGGAAAAGACAGTGACTCAAATAATCGAAGATTACATTGACCGATTACCTAACAAAGGAAAAGACGGCTCATCAGACACCCCCTCCCGAGTTGACCGACGCTCAACATAGGTCGGAGATGCCCTCGTCGCCGTCCGCCAGAGCAATCCCACCACCTTTCCGGTGTACCGTTATGGTGGGGGACTTACGGCGATTAAGTTAAATGTTTATCAGTTGACTATCCCTGCTTGAAAAATCCGCCCAACTATTTCTTCAACTGGCGGCTCTATTACAATCAAATTTACAATATCCAAATCTGCTAAAACTCTGGCTACAGTCTGGTTTAGTGCCTCTTTCTCCTCCTGCTCCCCTGCTTCGCCTGCTATTATCAAGAGCGGTAAGACTATTACTTTTTATTAAATCTGACCCAAAGTTTAGACCGAGTCTATTCTAGAAACATAATGATAGTCAGGTTTTCAGTTGATAGCGACTCAATATAATCTTAGGGAATAATCTATTTGATAGATGTGGTTAATCTTTGCAAAGGCGCACGATAAACTAAGACAGAGTCAAATAGAATATACCTGAGAGCCAAATAGAATATACCTGCAACTTTTCTAGCAAAGCCTTTTAGAAGTTTTGGCTAAAAGCGGTTTTCGTGTTACACACTTCTTATGTGTTTTCACAAAAGCGACATGATTCTTTGAGGAGGTGTAGGAATTGTTTTTGCACCTTTTTAGGTAGAGAATTTGTCAGAGTTAATAGCACTCTACTTAAATTCCTATCACAAGACGTTTGTAAGGAGTTGAAATTGTAGAAGCTAACAGTGTCGATAGGTTAGGTCTGAACACTTTAGACTTAGCTCATATTATGATTGCTTTGCAGATTCGTATTCTCTTGACTCTCTTCAAATTCCAGTGAGTTGTTGGAGATAGGTCAACTACCCACCGCAAAGAGCGGAGTACCGAATATAGCGGGGGCTTGTAAAGAGCTAGAAGCCAACTAGTTTTAACAAGACTAAACAGTTGTCTAGACAAGGCGCAAGCCAACTGAGGCTACTGAACGTGGCAGTTCGCGCATACGTTGCGGGATGCTTCTCTAGTCTGCAACCTCTATGTAGTCCAGTGTCGAAGAGATGTACATACTCCAATCGGAGACTTATCGTATGTTTGTTCCAGTTGTTGATAGCAATCAGCGTCCATTAATGCCCACGACTTCATCACGTGCGCGGCGATGGATTAAGTTGGGTAAGGCTACGGGCTTCTGGAAACGAGGTGTGTTTTGCGTTCGATTGAACGTGGAGCCAAGTAATTGCATAACTCAACCAATAGCTGTGGGAATAGATCCAGGCTCCAAGCGCGAGGGATTTAGTGTTAAGTCCCAAGCACAGACATACTTAAATATTCTGGCTCATGCTGTTGATTGGGTAAAAGATGCCGTTGAAACTCGCCGTAATATGCGACGGACTAGACGGGGAAGAAAAACCCCTTGCCGTCAACCTAGAACCAACAGATTAGTCAATACAGAAAGACTACCACCATCTACAAAAGCTAGGTGGCAATGGAAGTTACGAATCTGTTGGTGGTTAAGCAAAATGTTTCCCGTCACTGCTTTTGTGGTGGAGGATATTAAGGCTAGAACCTGGAAAAATAGCAGAAAATGGAATGTTTTATTTAGTCCACTAGAGGTTGGGAAGTCTTGGTTTTACAACCAATTATGTCAACTTGGAATACTAAAAACTAAGTCCGGTCTAGAAACAAAAGAATTACGTGATTCTTTGGGTTTAAAAAAGACCAAGAACAAATTAGCGGAAAAATTTGAAGCACATAATGTTGATTCTTGGGTACTAGCTAATTGGTACGCACTCGGACATCAAGAACCAGATAATACTAACTTACTCGTTATTGTTCCATTGCGGTTTCATCGCCGTCAAATACATAGACTAGAACACACCCTTGGCAGTGTTAGACCTCGATACGGTGGAACAATTAGTGCTGGCTTCAAGCGGGGTTCTATTGTTCGACATCAGAAATATGGACTTTGTTATGTTGGCGGGTTTATGGAGTCTGCAACCAAAAAGCAACCAGAGCGTAAGGTAATTAGCTTGCACAGTCTAGAAACAGGTAAGCGGCTCACTCAAAACGCGCTACCTACTGATATCAATTTTCTCTGTTACAACTCATGGAGGACTCGATGTGCATCCTAGATCTTGCCCCCTTTTTCCTCCCGCAGAAGACAGCTAAGAGCAATATAGCGGGGGTCTCCAAAGGGGAAGACAGATGAATGTGAATAGAGTAGCAATCGCCGCTGGCGTATTAGGTCTTGTCAGTGGTGCCCTTGTGGCTTGCTCACCCATTTCCCAGAATAACAGAGCTGCCATACAGGGTAACCGGAGTAATCAAGCTCCCAAACTAGGATCAGTCGCCGTGACCGTCGGTGACCTTGGTAACCCCTTCTTCGTCCTCATGGGCCGGGGAGCGGAGGCAGAAGCCAAGAAAATAGGCGGTAATGATGTCAAAGTTACCGTAGTTTCTAGTGGCTATGACCTGAACCAACAATTCAACCAAATGGAAAATTTCATTGCCGCAGGTACTGACGTGATCATCCTCAACGCGGGTGACAGTAAGGGAATTGCACCAGCAGTCGAGAAAGCAAAACTTGCAGGTAGTGTTGTCATTGCAGTAGATACGGGCGCTGAGGGAGGTGTAGATGCCACCATTACCTCAAATAATGTGCAAGCTGGACAGGTTGGTTGTCAGTACATCGCCGATCGCCTCAAGGGCAAAGGCAATATAGTTATTATCAACGGTCCTCCAGTTATCTCTGTCGTCGAGCGAGTCAACGGCTGTCAACAGATATTTGCTAAATATCCTGGTATCAAAGTGCTTTCTAAAGACCAGAACGCGGAAGGAAGCCGGGATGGAGGACTCAGGGTAATGAGTGATTTGCTCGCAACCTTTCCCAAGATAGATGCGGTTTTTGCCATTAACGACCCAACGGGCGTCGGAGCAGAACTGGCAGCTAGGCAGGCAAAACGCAGCGAATTTTTCATTGTTGGGGTTGATGGTGCACCGGAAGCAAAAGATGCGATCGCAGACAAGGACAGCTTGTTTGTTGCCACTGCTGCTCAAGACCCGCTAGGAATGACTAAAAAGGCGGTTCAGGTTGGTAACGACATTCTTTATGGCAAGAAACCTGCTAATCCCAACATTCTGATTCCGGTCAAGCTGATCACGCGAGACAACGTCAGCGAGTATAAAGGCTGGCAGTGATATAACATCCAACATTGCAGGAATCCCTCATGACAACGGATATTGCAGCCTCCCTTCCTCATGTACCGAGCACGACCCCAGTGCTGGAAATGCAAGGGATTACGAAACGATTTCATGGTGTACCCGCCCTCCAAAATGTCAATCTCACGATTTATCCAGGAGAGGTTCACGCCCTGATGGGCGAGAACGGGGCAGGCAAAAGCACATTGATGAAGATTCTTGCTGGGGCTTACATTGCTGATGAAGGCGAGATTCGCATCAATGGTAACCCTGTGAAAATTACCGATCCGGGTACGGCGCGACAAGCGGGTATTAATCTGATTTATCAAGAACTGAATGTCGCACCCAATTTAACCGTGACCGAAAATATTTTTATGGGTAGCGAGTTGCGGCGGGGTCAGTTTTTAGACCGCCAAGGTATGGAGCGTGAAGCACAGCAAGTCCTCCAAAGCTTGGGAGCCAGTTTTGCATCAAATGATGTGGTTGGCACTCTCTCTATTGCCGAACAGCAACAAGTGGAAATTGCTCGGGCACTGAAAGACAAAAGCCGCATCCTGGTGATGGATGAGCCAACGGCTGCACTATCAGATCGGGAGACTGAGCGCCTATTTGAAGTCATTCGTAAACTGCGCTCTGACGGCATTGCCATCATCTACATCAGCCACCGTATGGAAGAAGTGTATGCCTTGGCTGACCGGATTAGCGTACTGCGCGATGGTCAATATATTGGCAGTCTGACGCGGGATGAAATTTCTCCCCAGCGATTGGTGCAGATGATGGTCGGTCGTCCCATGCAGGACTTTTACGAACATCAGCGGCAAACAAACTTTGGTCCAGTAGTGCTCGAAGTCAGAAATATCAGCGACGGACGCAAGGTTCAACCTGCCAGCTTCGAGCTGCATGCTGGAGAGATTCTCGGTTTAGCGGGGCTGGTTGGTGCAGGACGCACGGAGCTATCTCGGCTGATTTTTGGTGCTGATCGCAAGGCTAGTGGTGAAGTCTTCCTGGATGGCAAAAAACTCAATATCAATACGCCCGGTGATGCCATTGCTGTCGGAATTGGCTATGTCCCGGAAGACCGCAAAGACCAGGGATTATTTCTGGAAATGAGTTCGCGTAAAAATATTGCCCTCAACAGGCTGAAGCAGGATGCAAAGGCTGGCATCGTTAACTGGGGTTCAGTCAATCAGATTGCAACGGAAGCCGTGGAAAACTTCCATATCCGGCTTGCCAATTTGGAAATCAGAGCGGTGGATCTTTCCGGGGGCAATCAGCAAAAGCTCCTGCTGGCACGCTGGCTAGCGATTAAGCCGAAAGTCTTGATGCTGGATGAGCCAACACGCGGCGTAGATATTGGTGCCAAAAGCGAAATTTACCGGATTATGAGCGAACTGGCAGCACAAGGTATCGCTATTTTGATGGTTTCCAGCGAACTCACGGAGATTGTCGGGATGAGCGATCGCGTCCTAGTGATGCGAGAAGGGCAGCTGGTAGGCGAACTTGACGGCAGCCCTGGCAAGGAAATTACCCAAGAAAAGATTATGCACTATGCCACTGGAGCAGCGGAGGTACTAGGATCATGAGTCAAACCTTAAGACCTGTCAAAAATAGACCTGGAGAGCATCCAAAGTCGGCTCAGCGTAAATCAGCCAGCAATTTGCTTCAGGTTCTAGGAATTTTGCCTATTCTGGTGCTCATCTGCATCCTGTTTTCGTTGCTTACCCCCAACTTCCCCACACCGGGTAACGTCGTCAATATATTGCGCCAGGCATCAATCAACATTGTGCTGGCAACCGGGATGACGTTTGTGATTCTCACCGGAGGCATTGACCTTTCGGTTGGGTCAATACTTGGTGTTTCTGCCGTCGTTGCAGTGCTGGTATCGCTGATTCCAGGTTTGGGCTGGGCGGGTGTGCTTGCTGGTCTGCTGACAGGATTGCTTCTGGGCTTAGTCAATGGTGCTTTGATCAGCTTTTTGAATGTGCCGCCTTTTATTGTCACCCTAGGTTCACTTACGGCGTTGAGGGGTGCTGCCTTTTTGGTTGCCAATGGGACAACGGTCATCAACCGTAACCTAAATTTTGCTTGGATAGGTAACAGCTATTTGGGTCCTATTCCGTGGTTGGTAGTGATTGCCCTGCTGGCTGTTGCAGCGAGTTGGTTTGTCCTGCGGCAGACTGTTTTGGGGGTGCAAATCTACGCTGTAGGCGGTAACGATCGCGCAGCACGCCTCACTGGTATCAAAGTCAATCGTGTGCTGCTGTTTGTCTATGGCGTCAGCGGATTGCTGGCAGGTTTGGCAGGAATTATGAGCGCTAGCCGCCTTTATAGTGCGACTGGTATGTTAGGTCAGGGTTACGAGTTGGATGCGATCGCCGCTGTCATTTTAGGTGGAACCAGCTTCACCGGTGGTATTGGGACTATTGGGGGAACCCTTCTCGGTGCGTTGATCATTGCCGTTCTCAACAATGGTCTGACCCTGCTGAATATGTCTTATTTCTGGCAACTCGTCGTCAAGGGTCTGGTGATTATTGTGGCGGTGACAATTGACCGACTTCGCAGACGTTCTGGGCGTTAAAACAGTGAACAGTGACCAGTAAACAGTGACCAAAAAACTGACAACTGATAACTGATAACTGATAACTGATAACTGATAACTGATAACTGATAACTGATAACTGATAACTGATAACTGATATTAGACCCCAAGTGAAACGTACCCGGAGCGTGATAGGGGTCTACGGACTCCCGCTAAAAACTGGTACTGCGCTTCCTTGGTAACTGGTAACTGCAAAAGATGAAGAATTGAAAATGCAAAATTAAAAATGGCATTGCTAATACCGAGTTGCAATCAAAAATAGTAGACTTCTCTCCCTGTGCTTGCCAAAAACTACCATCTTTGAACGCAACTTGGTATTCTAAAACTTTGATGAAAAACTTATTTTTCAACCAAGTTTGCAATAGCTGTCGCTAAGAGAACTGGTTCGACTGGCTTGGGAACATGAAGCGTGAAACCACTCCCTAATGCTTGTTGTTGAGCAGTTTGGGCTGCATAAGCAGTTAGGGCGATCGCCGGAATTTGTCCACCTTGTTCGGCTGGTAAAGATCTGATTTCACGAATTAGCGTATAGCCGTCCATTTCTGGCATTCCAATGTCACTCACCAGCAAATCTGGCTGTTCTTCAACCAGTGATGAAAGCGCTTCATGTCCTGAGGCGGCTGCACGTACAGAAGCCCCATAAGCTTCTAGTAGGAAAACCAGAAAATCACGGTTATCTGGTTCATCATCCACAACTAGCACCCGCACTCCACTAAGATCTGGGCTATTACCATCTTTTTGAGTCTCACCTTCAATTGTCATCGAGGACTCAAGCATCAGAGGAAGCCTGACAGTAAAACATGCTCCCTTTCCCTCACCAAAACTTTCTGCTTGGACAGTTCCGCCATGCAGTTCAACCAAGTGGCGGACAAGGGGAAGACCTAATCCCAGCCCGCCAAACTTTCTGGAGTAGCTACTATCTTGTTGACGGAAGTAATCAAATACGTAAGGTAGAAAATCTGGTTTAATGCCTTTGCCTGTATCGATAACTTGAATCTGAGCATATGAGTTAACCGTGTCTAACCGAACTGTGACCTCTCCCCTAAAAGGTGTAAATTTAACAGCGTTAGAAACTAGATTCCACATGACTTGCTGCAATCGTTTGGGGTCGCCGAAAATCGGTCCTACATTCCTATCAAATACAGTCGTGATCTTAATTGACTTAGCTTGAGCAGCAAGAGAGACACTTTCGATAGCAGCAGCAATTGTGGTTTGCAAGTCAACAGCCATTGGATGGAGACTTAACTTACCGCGCAAAATCTTAGACACACTCAGCAAGTCATTAATAAGTTGTACCTGCAAGCAAGCGTTACGCTCGATAGTTTCCAGAGCTTGATTTGTCTTATTTGCATCAAGCTTGCCACTACGTAACAGTTTCACCCATCCCAAGATTGGATTAAGCGGTGTGCGCAATTCATGAGAAAGGACGGCGAGAAACTCATCTTTGATGCGGTTGGCGACTTGAGCCTGTTCCAAAAGTTTGTTTCGCTCTTCTTCGACTCGCCTGCGTTCCGTGATATCTCTTAGAGAAACAAGATAAGCGGTTTCTCCTTGCCACTCAATTTCTACCACGCGCATTTGGGCAATTTTTTCCAAGCTACCGTTTGCGGCAGTGGTTTCTCTGTTGTATGGGTAAATATCAACCTCTGTGTTATCACTGCCAACAACAGGAAAGCCAAACAATTCACCCAATAGCTCTTCTTGCTTGCAACCAAACAGCTTTAGTGCTGCTGGGTTGATAAAACGTACAATACCCTGCCGATCCACCACCACAATGCCGTCAGCATTCTTAGCAATCAGCGTTTGCAACTGCACCGAAATCCTTTCCAGTGCAGCTTCGACTTGTTGCAAGCGATCTTCTTGTTTTCTGAGTTCTACTGTTTGTGCTTGTAGGCGTTGTTCTAAATCTTTCTTATGCAATTGTGATTGTGTTTTCTTAGCAAGTGCCTGCTTAATAACTTGGGGTAGGCGTGCTAGTTCATCTTTGGGTAGGTAGTCCGCTGCTCCTGCCTTGATGCACTTGACAGCAACAGATGCCTTATCTGTGCCATTAACAATCACAAAAGGGACATTCAACCCTTGTGCTTGCATTGTGTGCAATGCTTCTAAGGCATCAAAATCATTTAAGCTGTAGTCAGCAACGATCGCATCCCAACTAGAATTGAGATAAGTTAAGTAATCAGCTTGTGTTGCCACACAGTGATAGTTCACTGCAAAATCAGCCCCATTCATCAAAGCCAGAATATCTTCTGTAGATTGGGGACAGGTAAATAAAAATAAAATGGTGCATTTATCAGCCACTTTTAGCTGGTCTTAATAGACGGGTGATTATTATGAACAAATCTTAATAGTTATTGTTTCGGCATCATATCACCCAAAGACTTATGTTTATCATTCTCCCTGTGGAAAGAGATTCGTCAGACGCTCCAATTCGCTTGGTTCTAAAGATACCGGATTACCCGCGAGAATACCAGTGATATTACGTAAGGGCGCACCAATGTGCATACCCTCATTGTCAATTGTAAACTCTCGCATTTGCTTATCATGCTGTGAACCGCGCATTTTAATAACCGTTATTCCTCGGCGAATTTCCCCATACACCTCAACATAGCGTAGTAATATAATGACATCAGTCGTTGTAGAGATATGAGCTTCTGAAGTTGAGGTGCCGGTGACAAGTGTCATCGGGATTGTGGAGGTATACAGTGCTGTAATTCTCCGCTGTCTAACCATTGAGTTAAGACCAACAAGAAATTGCCGAAACCCTTGAGTGCTAGAAGCCCACTCCAATGCCGATAGACTATCAATTGCTACCCGATTTGGTTGAAATTCCTCGATAATCTCTTGCATTCTGATCAGGTGGTACTCTAGCGGATTTGCCTCTGGGTAGCGACAAACAACTAGCAATTTTCCATCTCGTTCCATTTGCCGGAAGTCAACACTCCAATTCAGCGCATTTCTAAATATCAGTTCTCGGTTTTCCTCAAAAGCAAACAGTATGCAGCGTTCGTTATTATTGACTCCAGCTGCAATAAACTGGGTTGCTAGTAAAGTTTTACCTGTACCTGTAGCTCCTGACACTAGGATGATGGAATTACCGAAGAAACCACCGCTACACATAGTATCAAGTTCCCCAATACCAGAGGTGATGCGGGTATCAGAACTACCACCCTCTCCTGACTCGGTTGTGGAGAGGGGAATCATCACAATCCCTTTGTCAGAAAGGATGGAAAAAGGAAATTCTCCCTGTTGATGAGAACTGCCTCTATACTTGAGAATTTCTATAGTTCGTCGGCGTTTCTCGTGAGCGATCGCATTCCGTAGGATAATGACATTGTCAGCAACAAACTCCTCAACACCATGAGTGCTAATGTCACCATATTCTTGAGAGCGCTCGGAAGTCACAACAACCGTACTTTCAATTTGTCCCAGTACCGAAGCAATCATGAATAGATCATTGCGCATGTGAGCCTTATCAGAGAAATAGGTAAAAATTGCACTCAGGCAATCCATAGAGACTCGCACTGCATTCACCTGATTAATGGCATACTTAATGCGAGCAACTAAAGAATTGAAGTCGTATTCTCCAGTAATTAAAGGTTTTTCGCCAGGTTGACCAGAGGCATCAACAAATACCCATTTGCCTTCTTCCTCCCATTGGGGGATATCCCACCCAAAACTCCGCATATTTTTCCGTATACGCTGGGGAGATTCTTCAAAGGTAACAAACACTCCATTCTCGCCCCGTCTAATTCCCTCAGCAAGATACTGAGATGCAAATACAGTCTTACCAGCGCCTGCGGTGCCAACGACCAATGTTACCCGACCTACAGGTAGTCCTCCTTCAGATAATATGTCAAAGCCAGGAATTCCTGTGATAATTTTCTCAACCAAACCTTGTTCTCTTTTTTGGTTCATCTGTGATGTGAAATTTGATTTGTCTATTAACAAATATAATATTAATCATTACTTTAACTAATGTATGCCGATATATCTAAGGAATATTAAGCCCTAACAAAACTGTCTTTGTATCTGATAAATCACCGATAATTCGCACTTTTGGCAAGGGAAATTCCTTGATTAAAGTTGGAGTGACTAAAATTTTCTCAGCTTCAGCAATTTGTGGTTGCTCCAGTACGTCTATAATGACTATCTCATGTCTATTTCGCAGATGTAACTCACACAACTGAATCAAATTGGAGATGGCTCGCTGGGATCGGTCGGTGGCTCCTGTAACATATAGTTTGAGCAGATATTTATCACTCATTTGTCACTCGAGTCACAACTCGTTCATTTATGTATTCACTTTTGATGAAAGTCATTATAAATTTTAATAATGTTAATTTTTTTCACACTAACGAAGTATTTCTGAGTGCCGATAGTTAGGTAACCATGAGTTCATCAGCTATCAAGTAATTTTCTGCTAATATTATTTGAAGGCTGCCTAAGCACTCGTTTTGTGATTTCATTAGGCTTACAAAGAGCTTTTGTATAGGTTCCACCCGCCATGAAACGCAAATGGAAGTCACTGCTGCTTGCCTTGACCTGGGTTTTCCTCTCAGTCGGAACATCTCTTCTGATTATCCTGACACAACCGATAATATCGCCAGCAAAAGAACCCGCAGCATCCACGAGTCATAATGAACCAGTTATAGTACCCACTGAAGAAAAATCTCCTTCAGCAACACCCAACTCAGAAGCCTCTAATACAAAGAAACCGACTGAATCAAAACAACCAACTTCTTCTGATTCTAAAAAGCCGGAGTCAGCAGCGGAACCTCCACCGACTCCCGAAGAAATTGCCCGCCAGCAAAAACTGATAGAAGCGGACAAGCTTTACCAAGCGGGACAAATAGCTGCTGCGGAAAAACTCTATCGAGAGGTTAAAGAACCTTTTGCCAAAACATCTGATACACAAGAAATCAAACAACCAATAGTTGACCTCGCGCAACTATCCCCAAGTGGTCAAGTGTACTGGCGGGAAGCAGAAGCGGGAATTGCCAGTCAGATGCAAACTAGGACGAGAGTAGCGCTAGAACTTTTGGTTGAGAAGAATCCGGAATTTATCCCTGGTCATATCAAATATGCTGAAGTCCTCAAAGAATACGGTGAAGAGAAAAAAGCATTGCAGGTATTAGACAAGGCGGCGACGCTGTATCCTAATCAACCTGATTTAATTAAAACACGAGTTGCAGCACTCTCCAAAGCTAAAAAATGGATAGAAGCCTCGCTTGCAGCACGTCAATTTGCCCTTCTCAACCCAAACGATCCACAAGCACCTGAGTTTACAAAACTGGCAGAAGACAATCTCAAACGTTACAAATCGCATATCCGAGGAAAAATTAGAGGCAATGCGATCGCCAACATCATCACTGGTGTTTTAGGTTACGCCGTCACTGGTAGTCTTTTCGGTCCGTTTACTGCCCTTGACTCCACGATTCTGATGCTACGGGGAGAAGAATCTATCGGTGAGTCAGTGGCAAAGCAGGCGAAAAAGCAACTGAAATTAGTTAAGGATGAAACTGTTTTAGGATACGTTGATGAAATCGGACAGAAACTGGCGAAAGTGGCAGGACGTAATGAGTTTAAATACGAGTTTTTCGTCATCCCAGAGGCAGATCTCAACGCCTTTGCGCTACCAGGAGGCAAAATCTTTATTAACGCAGGAGCCATTGCCAAAACCAATTCTGAGGCAGAATTAGCTGGGTTAATCGGTCATGAATTATCCCACGTCGTCCTCTCCCACGGTTTTCAATTAGTCACTCAGGGAAACTTGATTGCTAACGTCACCCAGTATGTACCTTATGGCGGTATTGTCGGTCAACTGTTTGCACTCAGTTACAGCCGTGACATGGAACGCCAAGCTGATACTTTGGGTACGCGCCTCATTACTGCAAGCGGTTACGCTGCTGATGGCTTGCGTAACTTGATGGTAACATTGGAAAAAGAACAGAAAAGTGCTCCTCCGAGTTGGTTATCTTCTCACCCAGGCGGCAATGAACGAGTTCGCTCAGTAGAAGAGTTGATTTCACGCAATAAATACAACCGCTACGCCTACGAAGGAGTCGCGCGTCACACAGAAATTCAAGCAAAGGCGAAACAAATACTCAAAGAGGAAAAAGAAAGAAAAGATAAAAAGGGACGCCGTCGATGAATCAAAACCACAACATTATTCGTCACTAAAATTATCAACTCCCTACTCCAAATCCCGTTTTAGGATTGCTTATGCTATCTCAACCTCTGAAGTTTCTTTTTTTGAGCGGTCTTGGTTTATCCTTAGTTTTTGGTCAATCCCCTGCATTCGCTCAAGTGCGTGGATCTGGTGATGTTGTCGTACCAACATCACCAGCAGGTAATGGTTCAACATCAACCACAACAACAACCGGACCAGGTTCCTCCTCAACAACGACAACAAATACCTCATCACCTATTGATAGCGCTAATCGGTTTAGCTGTCAGTTTTACAACGGTCAGTATACCGTTATGTACCAGCCTGAAAGTCAACCCGGTCAATACTTTGCTTGGGCAACTCCTAGGACTTTAGGAGACGGCTGGAATGCACAAAAGCGTTGCGACGCAATTGCCCAGCGGTTAGAATCTTACCGCCCAGATGGTTTAGTGGAACTGAAGACAGCGGTAGAAAACAGAGAGAACATTCTGTGCGTAACCACCGAAGCGAATCCTTACTGTCGAATTGTGCTGACAGTCCCAGCCAACCAAGACCCCTATGCTGTCCGCAATAGCGTTTTCCAAAACTTGGCATCTGCTGATAGTGGTCAGCAAACTTTTGGCGTTAACACTTACACCAATAATAATGACGAACTGTCCAACTTAGGTCGAACAATTTTCGGCGGTGGTAAAAAACCCTCTGCTTCTTCTAAAGACCCGATCAATCTCAAACCTTTCCTAGATCGTAGCGATCGCGGTACCGGAGGAAAACTCAGCAATGGTGTGTCGCTTGGTCGTCAGCAGTCTCAACCTCAAACTGGTTATCGCCTAGACCCCAAAAAATTCCGCCGCTAATTCATGGTTAAAAATTAGTTTCGCGCCAAGACGCTAAAATGCACAGTGCAACGACTTGTGTATCAAATGTGATGCCACAAGTTAACCATTGCTCGTTTTAGCGTAATTTTTTTATACATAATTTCCTCGTGCTTGAACGAGGAAATTAAATTTTCAAGATTTAGAAGAAAAAACTGAACATAGCAATTATTTTCTCGCCAAAAGAGTACCGATTTTAAAACCGCACCAGGCGCAGAGAACCCAGAGAAGATAGCTAATTTTAGAGCAAAAGGGAGTAGTAGCACATCTCTACTTAAAATAGGTAAGCGTTTGTCTTTACTAAGAATTATTACTGTACTCTAGATCATCTAATGTCTTAACCTTTTGCTAGTTAATTCTTAATAGTACTGGGATAATTTAAGGGTACTGAATACAAATTAATACAAACAAAAATGGCAAGCATTTCAAAATCCATGCTTTTTTATACAAGAAATGCATGATACTGCCAGATGCACATTACCATTGCCCCGACTGTAAAGTTTGCCTTTGCAGTTGATGTTTATTGAATTGAAATAAAAATGCCATTTACACTTCAAGTACTCCATGCCTCAGACTTTGAAGGCGGCATCCCAGCCTTAGATGATGCCGTACGCTTTTCATCTGTTCTCAACCGCCTCAGAACTGACCCAGCACTGCCCAGCAATGTTCTTGCTAATACCTTAACCTTATCTTCTGGTGACAATTACATTCCCGGTGCCTTCCTGAATGCTTCCAGCGACCTTAGCCTCAATGGAGTAGGAGGTTTAGGGACAGCTACACCGTTAAATGTTGTGATTGGACGGGGTGATATTGGTATTCTCAATGCCTTTGGTATACAAGCCTCAGCCTTGGGAAACCACGAGTTTGACTTGGGTGTTAGGCAAGTCCGAGATATTATCCGCACTGGTGGTGGCAATCCAGGCACCAATTTTCCATACCTTAGCACGAACCTAAACTTTCAGCCAGAAATCGCTGCAGGTAACTTATCAAATAGTGACCTGGCTGGTAATCAAAACACTGCCGAGGCAAGCACAATTAAAGGCAAAATTGCCAAAAGTACGGTAATTACCTTGCCTGGTGCTGATGGCATTTTGGGGAATGGAGATGACGAGAGAATCGGTATTGTTGGAGCCACAACACCTACCCTACCAAGTATCTCATCTACTGGTAGCATTGTTGTTACTCCGTCTAATCCCACAGATTATACAGCACTTGCCGCAGAGATTCAATCCTCTGTCGATAACCTCAAAAACACGGGAATTAATAAAATAGTGCTGCTGGCGCATATGCAGCAGCTCAACATAGAACGAGATGAACTAGCACCGCGACTGCGTGATGTTGATATCCTGATTGCTGGTGGCTCGCATACATTATTGTCGGATGCTAACGACCCCCTGCGAGCAGGAGATACAACTAAGGGACAATACCCAATTCTGAAGACTTCTGCCAGCGGTCAACCTATTTTAGTCGTCAACACTGATGCCAATTACAAATACGTGGGACGTTTGGTTGCTGAGTTCGACGACAATGGCGTACTTAATACTGGCATTCTTAATAGTAACATCAACGGAGCTTATGCCACAGATGAAGCAGGAGTTGACCGCCTTTACGGCAGCGATGTTAACCCTAGAACTGTTGCTAACCAAAACGTCGTAGCAATTACTGACGCCCTGCGAAACGTTATTGCTAGCAAAGATAACAATATATTTGGTAAAACTTCGGTATTCCTCAACGGCACTCGTAACGATGTCCGCACCCAAGAAACTAACTTTGGCAACCTGACAGCAGATGCTAACTTAGCACTAGGGCGCAGCATTGACTCTACCACTGTTGTTTCTATTAAAAATGGAGGTGGTATTCGAGATAACGTTGGTGTGGTTTCAGATAGTGCAGGGGGAGTGAGCGCTGAAGACTTCAGGAAACTGCCTCCGCAACCTAACCCCATAGCGCCGAACAAACAGCCAGGGGATATTTCCCAACTCGACATTGAAAACTCCCTACGGTTTAACAACGGTTTAACGTTGGTAACGGTGACAGCAGCAGAACTGCGACAGATCATGGAACACGGGGTTGCTGGTACCGCCCCCGGAGCAACACCTGGTCAGTTTCCGCAAGTGGGGGGGATGACCTTCAGCTTTGACCCCAACCGTACAGCAATTAGATTCGATACCAATGGCAACGTTACAACACAAGGAGAGCGCATTCGTTCCCTTGCCCTTCGCGACCAAAATGACCGCATCATTGATGAGGTGATCCGCAACGGACAAGTCGTCGGTGATCCCAACCGCCAAATCCGACTGGTGACGCTGAACTTTTTAGCAAGTGGTGGCGATAGCTATCCCTTTCCTCAGTTTGCCAAGAATCGCGTAGATTTAGTCCAAACAGGAGTCCGCACGGGAACTGCGACTTTTGCCGATAATGGTTCAGAGCAGGATGCACTGGCAGAGTATGTTGCAAGCAATTTCCGAAACACGCCTTACGGTATTAAAGATGTTGGCGTTAGCCAAGACGGACGGATTCAAAACTTGGCAGAACGCAGCGATACAGTATTTGCGGCTCCTGGTTTGACTAGACAGTCGAACAACATCTTCAACCTCATTAACTTTGTGAACTCTCAAAATGTAGAAGTGAGCCTCACTAGCAGAGATTCTAGAGCAGTCAATGAGATTGGTGTGTTTGTTGTTGATGATGACCAAGGTAAAGTTAACGGTATTGCTCCTAATCAAGCTGGTTATCTACAAGCAGCCCTCAGCAGATCAGAAGTTGTTTTCTCAGTGCTGCCAAACTCTCTAGGTTTTGGTAATCCCGATCGCCTGTTGAATTTTGGTGGTAACTTACGCCTAATGTTCTATTTAGTGCAAAACAGCACGACTGATACAGTACTGTCTGACTTAAGAGCTGGCAGAACGGTCAATAATGTCGTCTTAGCAACTTCTAACAAGCTGCAAGTTGCAGATAGCAGTGGTGGTTATACTCTTTCTTGGGAAGATGGCAATGATAACGACTTCAATGACGTTGTTCTGCGTGTGCAAACCTCAAATCGACCTTTACCCCAACGAGTGACTCAAGAACGAGTAGAGTTGTTGGATTTGCAGTTGTCTGGTAATGTTCAAGGTCAATTTAGTGTCAACAGCAGCGCTACGTACAACAACTTTGTCGGCTTTTACAGAATTGCTGACATCGATGGTGGTATTGACACAGATGGTAATGGAACTGTCGATTTGCGCCCTGGTGATGCAAATTATGCCAGAGCAGCCATTGAGAAGAGTGTTTTCAACTTCGGTCGTAACGGGGGTTCTCCGGTCAATCTCGCTGGTGGAGCGTTATATGCACCTTTCATCATCGCTAATGGTACACCCACTGACTTCTTAGCTCAAAATTCTACCAATCAGGCAACTGGAGCTATTCAAGCTTACTTTGCTTACTTGGGGGCAAATCCAGACAGAGTAGATCATATTCGTTTGTTGGGAGATAACACCTTTGGGTTTGAAGACCTTTTTGGTGGTGGAGATTTGGATTACAATGACGTGGTTGTTCAAGTAAATTTTGCTTAAATTATTAATAGTCAATAGTCAACCGTTCAGGGGCTATGGACTCATTATGAATCTGACATTTCTTGCAATCATACAAGATTTGTGAAATGAAACGGAGGGCACTACCAACGAAACCTAGGAATGGTGAGCTTTGCTCGTCATTCTCATGACTTATCACATCAGAGAAACCAACAAATATGCAGACGACAATCAACGCCTCATTAAATCCCTATTTTGTGACAGGAACTTTAGGATTTGAAGAACTGGCGATCGCCCTCGTTGCCAATCAATTCAATCCCTCGATTCTTCACATGGATTTTCTAAAAATGAGCGGGATGATTCCCTCAGATTGGGAACTGCAAAAACAACCAATTCTCACAGCCACCGTCTCTCAACTCGTATTTAAAAATGGAGTCAGTCTTGTTGCCCAACCCCGTAGCGTGACTTTTACCGAAACAATTGATCCAAAAAACGAGAATGCGTTGAAAATACCAGAACTGGTGCGTCAGTTTGTAGAAAAACTCCCGAATTCTGACTATCAAGCAATGAACATTAATCCCAAAATTATTGTTGCTTTTCCCGCAGGAAAAGATATTGCCAGAAAATATATTGTGCAAAAGTTGCTGTCGCCAGGGCCTTGGTCTCATTTAGGTGTAGCTCCCATACAAGCAGCAGTAAATTTTTTCTATCAGTTGGAGCGTTGCAAGCTGTTTGTGAATTTAAATGAAGCACAAATTCAACAACCTGACCAACAGCCGTTGTCAGCTTTATTGTTCTCCGGTAGTTTTAATTATGAAGTTGCCAACTATACTGCTGGCGAAAGACTTCAGCAATTGAAATTGCGCCTTGAAAGTTGGTCTAAGGATTTAGAAACTTTCCGCCAGATTGTAACTAACACATTCTTAGGAAAGCAAGATAGCCCCTTTTCTGGAAAATAGCCATGAGTCATTCAACAAGAGTGCATAAGCTAATTTCCTGAAGATGTAACCAGAGATAAGCACAGATAATTAATCTGTGCTTATCTCTGGTTCCAAATATCCTAAACCTGATTTTTGAAAGATTTTAATAAGTCATCTTTTTTTGAAACTAATAGACTTCTTGCAAAAGTCCAAAAAAAAAGAATAATTAACCACAGATGGACACAGATGGACACAGATGGAACTCACATTCCGTAAGAGGTCTAATGATTACGAAGAACAATTTATTTGTTGCACCAGTGAACCCTAATCATTTTAGGAGAATATATGACCGCTAACACAATCCGCTTTTCACAGTTCAATGCTTCTCTCAACCGCAGCGCCGAAGGTGAGTTAGTAACCGATTTGTCTACCCCTGACAACCCTCAAGCAAAAGCTGTTGCTGAAATCATCCAGCGTACGAATCCAGATGTGCTGCTGATTAACGAATTTGACTACGTCGAGGCAGATCCTCTTGAACCAGTCCGATTATTACAGCAAAATTATCTCTCGGTCAGCCAAAACGGTGCAAGCCCAGTTGAATACCCTTACGTCTACATCGCACCCTCAAATACTGGTATTCCCTCTGGATTTGACTTGAACAATGACGGTACAGTCGTCACAACTCCTGGTACACGGGGATATGGTGATGATGCCTTTGGCTTCGGCGAATTTCCTGGTCAGTACGGGATGTTGTTGCTGTCGAAGTACCCAATCGACACCGCTAATGTGCGGACTTTTCAAAACTTCCTATGGAAGGACATACCAGGGTCACTGCTACCTACTGTTGCTCTTCCTGGTTCTGATACACCTTGGTATTCTGAGGAAGAACAAGCTGTGTTGCGCCTCTCTTCCAAGAGTCATTGGGACGTTCCGATTACAGTGAATGGCGAGACAATTCACGCTTTGGTCAGCCATCCCACACCTCCCACGTTCGATGGTTCTGAAGACCGTAATGGCAAGCGTAACTACGACGAGATTCGTTTCTGGGCAGATTACATTACTCCTGGCAAAGGGAACTACATCTACGACGATCAGGGTCAAGAAGGTGGTCTTACTGGTGGATCACGCTTCGTCATCATGGGCGACCAAAATGCAGATCCCTTTGATGGCGACAGCTACAACAACGCTATCCGCCAACTGTTACAGAACCCTAACATCAATACGAATTTCATCCCTTCCAGTCCCGGCGGTTCCCAGCAAGCCGTGTTGCAGGGTGGGGCAAATCTGAATCATCGCGGAAACCCTGCTTTTGACACCGCAGACTTTGCGGATACGGTTCCTGGCAACTTGCGGACAGATTATGTGTTACCCTCTACTGACTTAAATATCACCAACTCAGCCGTATTCTGGCCCCTCAATACTGACCCTCTGTTCCCACTGGTAGGCACTTATAACCCGAATACACTTCCTACCGATTTCCCCAGTTCCGACCATCGCTTAGTATGGGCAGATTTGCAGGTACCGCCCACAGAAGCAGGCAGAACGATTCCTGATGTGGACTTCTCAGGACAGACCATCTTTCCCACTGGTTATATCCCGAATGGTGCGGCTGGAACTGTGGATGGACAAGAAACTCCTCTTGGTGGACTGTCCGGTGTCACCTACGATGCAGCAAATAATCGCTTCTATACTATCTCTGATGATCGCTCCCAATTTGCTCCCGCCCGCTTCTACACATTTACCCTAGAAACTCCATCTCAAGAAACTGGCTTGGGTGTCACCTTTACAGATGTTACCACCCTCAAAGATGAGAATGGCAACGAGTTTCCACTCAACAGTCTCGACCCTGAAGGCATTGCATTGAGCAAGAATAACACAGTATTCATTTCTTCTGAGGGAGAGGTAAATATCAATGCGGGCCGAGTCACAAATCCTTTCATTAATCAATTCTCTTTAACCACAGGACAGCAAATCAGTTCCTTACCTGTACCAAACAAGTTCCTCCCAGTTGTGCAGGACACCAACGGGAATGGGGTTGTAGATACAGGTGATACTCAAGTGTCGGGTGTTCGCAATAACCTGGCATTTGAAAGCCTAACCATCTCGCCTAACCAAAAGACTTTATACACAGCAACCGAAAGCGCCCTGTTCCAAGATGGTCCAGTTGCCAGCCTCACTGATGGCAGCCGTTCTCGCATCCTACAATATAACTTGGTGAGCGGACAGCCAGAGAAGGAATATCTCTATAACACTGATGCGATCGCCGCACCGCCAACTACAGGCTCGGGTGACAATGGTTTAGTGGATTTACTTGCACTTGATAACCGAGGTAGCTTACTCGCGTTAGAGCGCTCTTTCTCCGCAGGGGTTGGTAATACTATCAAAATTTACGAAGTCAGTTTGCAAGGAGCAACTGACATCAAGTACTACGATTCTCTCAATAATCTCAGTACTGAACAACTAGCAGATATCAACCCTGCTGAAAAGCGTTTGGTGTTGAATCTCAACTCGCTGAACCTACCTACAGGTACGGATAACATTGAGGGCATCACCTTTGGTCCTCAACTGTCTGATGGTAGTCAATCCATTGTTTTGGTGAGTGATAACAACTTTAGCCAGACCCAATTTACTCAAATTCTTGCTTTGGGTGCAGACTTAGTTCCCACCGCAGCGCCTACAGTCGAAACCCGTCCTAACCTATTGAATGACCCAAATTTACCACGCGACCAACGCGCCGATGCGGATGACCCCGCTATCTACGTAAATTCCTCTAATCCAGAACAAAGCCTGGTACTCACAGCAGTGAAAAATGCAGGCTTACGGGTCTATGACCTGTCTGGTAATCTGTTGCAGGAGGTCAATCCAGGTGGTATCCGTTACAACAATATCGACCTGCAATATAACTTTAACTTAGGCGGTGATTCTGTTGATATTGCCGTAGCCACAGACCGCAACAACGATAAGCTGGCTATCTTCAAAATCAATTCCCATCCCAGCGCGTCCGGTGAATATCTAGAAAACATCACTGATAGCAGTATCGGTACTTTGTTTCAAGCATCGCCCTTTGAGCCTCCCTACTCGCCATCATCGCGGAGTGCTTATGGCATAGCTTTGTACCACAGTCCTGTGACAGATGATTACTACGTCTTTGCCAATCGCCGAGAAACTGGAGATGTCGCCCAGTACAAATTGATTGACACAGGTAATGGTAAAATTGGGGCTGAAAGAGTACGTAATTTCACTGTACCTACAACGGCTGGGCGCGATGCTCAGCTAGAAGGCATGGCGGCAGACCAAGAACTTGGTTTCCTCTACATTGGGCAGGAAGATGTAGGAATTTGGAAGTATCAAGCAGAACCAAACGGTGGCACGACTGGTACGTTGATTGACAAAGTGAAAGACTTGGGCGGTAGCTATGTGGAAGACGATGTAGAAGGGCTTTCCATCTACTACGGCAAAGATGGCACTGGCTACCTGCTAGCCTCTAGCCAAGGTGACAGCACCTTTGCAGTTTACAGTCGCGAGGGTAACAATGACTTTGTGGGGCGCTTTGCTGTTGGTAACAATGGAGCAATTGACAGCGTTCAAGAGTCAGATGGTGCAGATGTTATCAACGTACCACTGGGTTCCAACTTTCCGTATGGTGTGTTCGTCACTCAGGATGGCAGAAATCTCCCCGCCAACATTGTTAATGGTGAAAACGTCAACACCAACTTTAAGCTTGTGCCTTGGGAAAACATCGCCTACGCCTTCCCCAATCCGTTGACAATTGACACCACCAGCTACAACCCCCGCACTCCCAATACCAACCTTTTGCTAAATGGAAGTGCTAGCAGCACTTCCATTCAACCCTCCTCTGTTCTTGAGGGAGGTATTAACTTGACTGGCAATGTGGCTTTTGAATACTCCATCATTGGAGTTTAACCATATCTAGCTTACGCTTTGCAACGCACTGGCTGAGCTTGCAATACAGTTAGAACCCCACCCCGGCTTTGGCTTGCGCCAAACCGCCCCTCCCCGCTTGCGGGGAGGGGATTAATATCAAGCCTGGTACGTAGCGGGCGCTCGTTAAGCATTGAAGAAAAATCTTAAGTATTGTAGGGTGGCTTCGCCTCCTCACTGTTGCAACTCTTGCAAGATCTCAGTATACATACCAAGCCTGCGGAGGCAGGCTTTATTTGTGTGCTCGTATCTGCACTACAGTGAACGCGTCCCTCGCCATCTCCTAATTTTTTATTGAGATTATCTTTCATTAATTTCATTTTTAGTGTAAGCTGTTTCTCAAGCTTGTTGAATATCTTTATCAAATAATGTTCATAGGTGGGCAATGGCAATAACCTCTACAAGTCCGTTATTAGTGAATCAAGACCCTGCCAACTCGTCTTAGTGTGTTGGTAATGGAAAGCTCTCCAGATTATCAGGGAAATTATTGAGCATTCACGTTGATTATGCTGGTCTAACGGGCTATAACCATGACTATATTTGAGCTAGCTTATGTTAATCCAGCAAAATTAATGTACGAAAATGCTTGATTTTGTCATAAGTGATTATGTAGCGACTTTGTCATATCATGTTCGCTTAATTGCCCATAAGAAAACTTGTTTGTAGTAAGGACAAGAGGACTAAAGTCCTCACTACGAACTTCCGCATGGTTATATAACCGGACATGAGATAACCTGTTTAATGAGATTTTGTGTATTTTTAAGCATTGCTCTAAAAATGCAACTTCTTCTCAAAAAAGCAAAGAACACAATTCATTGCAGGTAGTCCTCCTGTTACCAGATGGGCTGGGAATTTTCGTTTGCTCAACTTACAGGGGTTTTCTTTCGGGTGGGCATGCCTCCTAATATCTCAAGTGTCCATTTCATAGGCTTTTATGGGCAATGCCCACCCTAGGGTTAGTGGTCTAATCATCTTTTGCAGTGAGCAGTTACCAAGGAAGCGCAGTACCAGTTTTTAGTGGGAGGAAGGAGACCCCATCACGCTCCGGGTACGTTTCACTTGGAGTCTAAATCAAGAGCGTGTTACCTGGTCACTGTTCACCCTTCGGGTTCGCCAGTCGCCTACGGCGGGAGACCCACCTGCAGCGCTGGACTCACTGTTCACTGGTCACTGTTTTAATTGAGTTGTATGAGTGATAATTCTGACTTTGCAATATACGAACAAGGGTTAATTGACATCCTCCCCACGCCTATAAGGCGGGGGATTCCAAGAATCACTTCTTGGGCTTTCTGTTTCCACGAGTTGACTTGCGTAAGGTTACTACTTTGCTGATTTTAAGGTAAGCCAAAAGCAGTCTATGTCAAAAATTGGTCTATTGTTTGGATCTACAACAGGTAAAACTGAGTCTCTCGCCGAGATGATTCAGAAAGAATTCGATGGTGAAAATCTCGTGACATTACATAACATTTTAGAGGCAGAAGATAGTGAATTTAAAAACTATCAAGATCTCATCATTGGCAGCCCTACCTGGAATGTTGGGGGCGGGTGTACGGCTGGTTTTTGGTCTACAAACGGCTATGACTTCAATGAATCAAAAGCATTGAATAACGGAAAATTTGTCGGCTTGGCTCTTGATGAAGATAACCAATTTGACTTGACGCAAGAGGGTGTCAAAACCTGGGTAGTTCAGGTGAAAAAAAGATTTTTTTTGTAGCTTTGAACTCTTGCAACAATTAGGAATTAGTAGTAAAAAAAAGCTAATTGCTAATTGCTGAATTGATAATTGATTCGCAGGTAAATTAAATGTCGAAATTGCCAGATGTTATTTGGTTGAATACAAGTCCTAGTTTACAATCCTTTGCTCAGCCGTTGATGTATCAGCTGTCACACAAAATGACTGTTGCATTATGGGAATATCACCAAACCCAGGATGAGGCTAGTTCACTAGATGATGCAGTGGAACTGCTGCAAGATTATCTGAAATCCTGCGAGCAACCTGTGCATCTTGTTGGTCACAGCACAGGAGGATTGTTAGGGCTACTCTACACTCGTAAGTATCCAGAAAAAGTCAAGTCTTTAACTCTGTTAGCTGTGGGTGTTGATGCCGGTGTTGACTGGCAAGCACACTATTACGTCCATCGCCCATTCTTAAGTCGGCAAAAGACTCTGAATAGTTTTGTCTATAATCTTTTTGGCTATCAGAAGGAATATACTATCAAGCGTTTGATGAGAATTTTGGAGGAAGATTTAAATTGCTCGCTCTCACCTCACTCGCTTTTTAAACGGCTGAGTATCCCTCCAGAACGAGTTCCAGTACCCTTTATGGTTTGTGGAAGCATGGACGACATCATTGTCGATACCGATGCTTTACACGGATGGCAACCATACTTAAAAGAGGGCGATCGCCTATGCGAATGCCCCCAAGGACGACATTTTTTCCATTTCTTTCAACCCCAGCTTGTGGCAGAACAGATTCTCAACTTTTGGCAATCTCTACACCCATTAGATTCTGTAGACGTTTTACCTAAGTCTGTTGATACCCTTAAACTAAATGAATCTCTCTATCAATAAATTTTCTGTGATCACAAAACCTTAGCCTAGCCTACACTTTTCACTTGCCTGTAAGCTACCTCTACACGAACCCCCGTAATTTGATTGCGGGGGTTCTGTTAGCTTAGGAAAGCGTTTTACGAATAATAAATCCAAAAAAAGAAAAAAAATGCAAATTCAACAAAAAAATAGTCATTTATATAATCTTTACCTATTGATTACATAGTCTCAAAGCTTTTGCACTCTTTTCTCTGAGACAATTTATAATACTGGCAATCAAAAGTTGCCCCACCACCAGAAAACAGTGTCTCCAGTTTTGCAACAGGGCAATCTCAGGCTAAGTGTAAAGTTTTGTTGGTACTCCTATCCCAAGTACAGGCGCATAAATTTACCTTAAACAGAGGAATTTGAAGAATTGACAAAGAAAAGGGAGTCGTGATGCAGATCTGACAAATTCAACACTTTGGAATTGCAACTCTTCTAAATTGAAAAGTTAGAAGTTAACATTTTTATGGTATCTTAACTGCTTACTTTACTTTAATATATCTACAGGGAGCCGCCGTTTGAGCGTATACGAAAAGCTAATCTTCTACTAAGTACGCTAAATATTTGCAGGAAACCGCAGTTCTGGTGGAACCACCTAGAAATTTTACCTTTATTCCTGACTCTGAACTCTTGACTATATTTGATATGACCTATATTAAGAGCTCTTCTTTCCAAGAATTTATCGCCACCTTAGAGGGTTTTGACCAATTACCAACTGAGGTCATCGCCTCTTTATCACAACAACTCCAACCTTTACGCTACCGGATAGGTCAGAAGATTATCGGCAAAGAAAAAACCCCTGAACGAGTCACAATTATTTATGAAGGGAAAGCCCGCCTATTAGCATACGATCCGCGTACGCAAATGCCAAATACTTTGAGCTTGCTAGAAAAAGGCGCAATTCTTGGCGAAATTAGTTTGTTACGCGAAGTTAACTGCGAGACAACAATTGCTTCGAGTGAAGTGATATGTTTAACATTAAGTGCAGCGGAGTACTTACGCTTACTGACAATGTACCCAGCTTTTGCCAGGGAACGTAAAAACCGGTGTCATTTGGTAGAAGTGTTTGATGTCCTCAGTGTCCAAAACGAAGTGCAAGCTTTAGGCGGTACTAACCTTAAAGAACTGACTCAACACGCTTGCGCTGGGGCAAAAGTAGATTACCTCTCACCAGGAAAAACTCCTTATAACCAACAAGATAGCGATCGCATTTGGTTTGTCAGTGGCGGCGGAACGGTAAAAGGCTTCTCTATTGGTTCTCGGCTGGAATTGAGTGATTTGCATAACACAGTTGAGGTACAAGGAAACACTCCGGCGCGGTTAATTGGTTTGCGTGCGTCGGATTTGTTAGTGCTTGATACTATGCAGCGACAACAGCATCAAGTAGACGCTACTGATTCCGAGACAGACGATATAGAGATTCCATACGCACCGGACGAAGCAATAGCACCACCACAGCCCTCGACGGTGGAAGGGAAACAAAAAACCACAAAATACCCATTTTTTGGGGGGAAGGGACAACTCAATTCGGCGATCGCCTGTTTCCAAATGTTATCGAAACATTTGGAAATGCCGTTTCGACGCGAAGTCATTCGCCGCATTTTCAACGACCAGATGAACCGTCAGGGTGTGATATCTTTTCAGCTGTGTGCTTACCTAGCAGAGTTAATTGGGTTAAGGGCGCAGTTGGTAGATGTACCGACATCGTCTGTAACACGTATACCGACACCAGCGCTGGTTCGTTATGGTGATAGCTATGCTGTTCTGTATGAAACAGGTGAGCGCAGTGTTGTTTTAGGTGTCCCATCTAAGGGAATTGTACGCTTCAAACCTGCTGATTTCATCGCCCAGTTGGAAGTTGAGGAAAGCAATGATCTCCCCCAGATGAGGGTATTGCTCCTTTCTTCCACGCCAGCAACACCCCGCCAACGTTTCGGTGTTCAGTGGTTTGTCCCTTATTTGTCGCGTTATCGCCGAGTCCTTATAGAAGTCTTTGTTGCTTCCTTCTTCGTGCAGTTAGCAGCGCTGGCAAATCCGCTGGTCATTCAGATGATTATTGATAAAGTCATCGCTCAAAACAGTATCAGTACCCTGCACGTTTTGGGTGTTTTGCTATTAGTAGTAGGTCTGTTTGAAGCCGTGCTTAGCACTTTGCGGACTTACTTATTTGTAGACACCACCAACCGCATCGATATGGGTTTGGGATCGGAAATTATCGACCATATGCTGCGTCTACCGTTGCGCTATTTTGAACGCCGACCGGTAGGGGAACTTTCCACTCGCATCAACGAATTAGAGAATATTCGGCAGTTTCTCACCGGGACTGCTTTAACAGTAGGATTAGATGCGCTTTTCTCGGTGGTTTATATCATCGTGATGCTAATTTATAGCTGGCAGTTAACCTTGGTTGGTTTGGGAACCATTCCAATATTTATTGCCATTACTTTGATTGCCTCTCCTACGGTGAGCAGACAACTACGAAGCAAAGCTGAACGCAACGCCGACACTCAATCTTATTTGGTTGAGGTGATGTCAGGAATTCAAACAGTGAAAGCGCAAAATATCGAATTACGCGCTCGTTTTTCCTGGCAAGAGCGTTATGCTCGTTATGTAGGCGCTGGCTTTAAAACTGTAGTTACCTCCACCCTCGCCAATTCTACAAGTAGCTTTCTCAACAAACTTAGCAGTTTGCTTGTTTTGTGGGTAGGAGCATATTTGGTACTTCAAGGAGACTTGACTCTAGGGGAATTAATTGCTTTTAGGATTATTTCAGGGTATGTTACCAGCCCTATATTGCGATTAGCTCAACTGTGGCAAAACTTCCAAGAAACTGCTTTATCTTTAGAGCGTTTAAGCGATATTGTCGATACACCTCAGGAAGCCGAAAAAGACCGTGGCAATATTACCTTACCTCCTGTTGTCGGAGCAGTGAAATATGACAATATTTCCTTCCGGTTTGCAAGCAGTGGTCCATTGCAACTTTGCAATGTCAATCTCGAGATTCCTGCAGGCAATTTTGTAGGAATAGTCGGACAAAGTGGTTCGGGTAAAAGCACAATGATGAAATTGCTGCTGCGACTTTACGAACCAGAAGCTGGCAGAATATTAATTGATGGTTACGACGTTTCCAAGGTAGAACTTTATTCTTTGCGGCGACAAGTAGGTGTCGTTCCTCAAGAGACGCTGTTGTTTGATGGAACGATTCAGGAAAATATTGCTCTGACGAATCCCGAAGCATCAACCGAGGAAATTATTGAAGCCGCAAAAGTTGCTGCAGCGCATGAATTCATTATGAACTTACCGAATGGTTATAATACGCGAGTCGGCGAAAGGGGTGCTGGACTTTCTGGTGGACAAAGACAAAGAATAGCGATCGCTCGTTCTGTCTTACAAAGACCAAAATTATTAGTTTTAGACGAAGCAACAAGCGCTTTGGATTACCCCACAGAGCGACAAGTTTGTCTAAATTTAGCAGATGAATTCAAAGGGAACACAGTATTCTTTATCACCCACCGTCTCAACACCATCAGAAATGCAGACATTATTGTTGTGATGGATGGTGGTAAGGTTATCGAACAAGGAAACCATGATGATTTGATGGCTTTGAGAGGTCATTATTTCTACCTCTACAATCAACAAGAAGTGAAGCAGTAAAAAAAATTATGCATTATGAAACTGGATAAACTTAATTCATAATTCATAATTCATCAATTTATAATTTATCATTTTCATCCTCTCTATCCTCACCTCCAGGTAAATACAATGACTCAACTTAATGAAAATCACCTCAACGGTAATCACCGTAATGGAACCTCTCAAAATGGAAAGCCTTCAGATGCAAGAGTGCTTACTGCTGACTCCAAGCGTCCTAAAGCTTCTGAAAGGGATTTTAAGCAGTACAACTTTGAGCAATTAGAGCAATCCGTTGTGCTACGCCAATCTCCATTTTGGTCACGCACTATTATGGTGACATTGATGGTGTTAGCCTGTTTTGGGATTGGTTGGGCATACTTTGCAAAAATTGAGCAAGTGGTTCCTGCATCACAGGGTCAATTGAAGCCGGAAGGAACAGTGAAAGACATTCAAGCTCCGGTTAATGGAGTGGTGAAAGGAGTTTATGTTAAAGATGGGCAAAAAGTCAATCCGGGTGATTTACTAGTCGTTTTTGATTCCGTCACAACTAATGGTGAATTAAATTCTCTCAAAAAAGTTCGTGCTTCATTAATGCAAGAAAACCAGCTTTACCGCCGTTTAATGGAGATTGGATCTGGAGTAGCGGCGGAAGTAGAATTTATGCGAGGTAACTTGCCCAGAGAAGCGGCTTTTCTACTGAAAAATCGAGCCGCATTAGTTTCAGAAAATGAATTATTGCGTAAAGAATTTAAAAACACTGGTGCTGTCGCAGGCTTGGATAGTGACGAACAAGAACGTCTAGAAACAGCTAAAAGGGAATTAGATACTCGGTCTGCTGCAGCGCGTTTAAAAGTCGAACAGAGCAAGCAGAAACTGGCTCAAAACCAAGTTCAACTCGATGATGCTAAAGGAACTTTAGCGATTGAGCAGCAAATTTTAAGTAAAATGAAACTCTTAGCAGAAGAAGGAGCGATCGCTCAGCTTCAGTACCTCCAGCAACAAAAACAAGTGCAGAATATTAAAGCACAAGTTGCACAATTTGTTGAGGAACAACAACGTCTCAAGTATGAAATTGAACAGGGACAACAAGAGACGAAAAATACGGTAGCTGTTTCTAGCAAAAATGTGCAGGAAAAGATAGCCAATAACAAACAGCGTATAGCCGAAATTGACAGCCAACTCTCTAGAATTGTGCTTGATAATGAAAAGCAATTGGCTGACGTGACCAGCAAAATCTTACAAGCGCAAACAAACATTAAATATCAAGAACTTCGCGCTCCTGTATCTGGGGTTGTTTTTGATTTGCAAGCTAAAAATCCTGGTTTTGTCGCACAAAACAGCCAAAAACTTCTCACCATCGTACCAAACGATAGCTTTATTGCCGAAGCTTTCATCACGAACAAGGATATTGGTTTCGTCAAGGAAGGAATGAAAGTTGATGTTAGAGTTGATTCATTCTCTTACAGTGAGTTTGGTGATATTAAGGGAGAAGTCATTTCGGTTGGTTCAGATGCATTACCACCCGACCAAACACACCAATATTATCGTTTCCCCGTAAAAATCCGTTTAGCACAACAATCTCTCAATGCTCATGGTAGACAATTGTCCTTGCAATCGGGTATGTCTATTACCGCCAATATCAAAGTGCGCGAAGAACGAACTGTCTTGAGTTTATTTACTGAGTTGTTTACTAAGCAAGTTGAAAGTCTTAAAGAGGTGCGTTAAGCAGTTCCAAATAAGTTGTAGTAGGGTGCGTTAACGCAGTGTAATGCACCATTTTTATGGAATTTACCAATTCTCATGACAATGTGAATAATAAGCTTTTTATCAAAGTCAATTTGATGAAAAAATAAAACCGCAGATTAACAAGAGATGCACACAGAGAAACCATCTGTGTTAATCTGTGTGCATCTGTGGTTCTAAATCTAATTCATAAAATCCAAAATGTTTAGACCCCAACGCATTGAACCTAATCCCGGACAAGAATCTGTGTGGGACTATCCCCGTCCGCCTCGCCTTGAGGATACTGACAAACATATCCAAATTATCTTTAATGGTGTCACTATTGCAGATACTCACCGTGCCAAGCGCGTTTTAGAAACCAGCCACCCACCTAATTACTACATCCCACCTGAGGATATCAAAATGGAACACCTCTTGCTCACACCACAATCTAGCTTTTGTGAGTGGAAGGGAGGTGCTAGTTACTACACAATTCGTGTCAGTGAGAAAGAAGTCCAGAATGCTGCATGGTTTTATCCTGATCCCACACCAGCGTTTGCATCAATTAAGGACTTTGTCGCTTTTTATGCTCACGTCATGGATGCTTGCTACGTCAATGGAGAAAAGGTGCAGCCGCAACCAGGAAATTTCTACGGTGGTTGGATAACCAGCGATGTCGTTGGACCTTTCAAAGGTATTCCCGGTTCTTGGGGATGGTAAGCAGAATTAGTAAGGTTCAGCAGAACCTTCCTCCAACGATTGTCGATTGGCTGAAGGTGCGACTTGCCTAAGGTAGGAGGTTACTAAGCCAACAAATAGCTATTATGAATTGACAAAATTCTAGCATTTTGATATTAGACATCTTGCACCACACTTGTGAAACTGCAAGTCGGCAAGTGCCAAATTGATATAAGCCTGTTTACCTAAATGGAGACTTGATTTTATGTTTTCTTCTCAAGCTAAACCTCAAGCTAAACGCATCCTGGTTGTGGATGATACACAAGATAATTTGTCTCTACTAGAGGCAATTTTGATGGAAGAAGGGTATGAAGTTGATGTTGCCAATAATGGCAAATTAGCGTTAGCCAAGATAGAAGCATCGCCACCCGATCTCGTGTTGCTCGATGCCATGATGCCAGGAATGAGTGGCTATGAAGTCACTCGGCGTATTCGGGAAAATAAAAAACTCCCTTTTCTTCCTGTTCTTCTGATCACGGCTTATGCAGAGGCTGATATCCCCCAAGGATTAGAGTTAGGAGCCAATGACTTCATCCGTAAGCCGATTGATTTTGATGAATTAATGGCAAGAATTAAAGCATTTTTGCGATTGAAAGACACCATGAATTCTCCTTCATAATTTGTCAGGTACTTGAACTGTGCGACGCGGGTGTTTTGACTTGTAGGGGTAAGATGACAGTGAAGGTGGAGCCCACTCCAAGGAGCGATACCAGCTCTATTTTGCCTTGCATAAGTTTTACTAGCTGCGAGACAATTGCCAACCCTAAGCCAGTACTATCGGGTACGCGAGTGCCGCTATTGTCAGCTCGAAAGAAGGTGTACCTCGTTTTTATCCCGCGATTCATCCCACGTCTCACCCTGTACTCAGGGGAGTGTGGGATGAATCGCGGATTACTCCTGTCACGCTCGAAGATTACCTATTAACGAACCGCCAAGACGAGCCAGCGCTGCAGGAGGGTTTCCCTCCGTAGGCGACTGGCGTCGCCAAGAACGCCAAGGAAAAGATAAGTAATCTTGTACCGGGAAGGGAGTAGTCATTAGTCATTAGTCATTAGTCATTAGTCATTAGTCATTAGTCATTAGTTATTAGTTATTAAGCTATTGCGTTTCTAAAATGCATTTTTTTTACTTTGAACAAAACCGTCAAATCCTTTCCCTCACTCCCTCACTCTCAATTTCCTGTCTACTTAAGTTGCGTTCATATATCTTACCCTGTCCTCCTAATCTCCCTTGTCGCTTCAACAATTCATATTGAACGCAACTGCGTATTAACATCTTAGGATGGACTTGCCAGAGGTAATGTGAAGTGGAAGGTTAACCCACGCTTACGGTTGGAACTGACACCAATTTCACCGCCTTGTGCCTGAATAATTTGCCGACAAAGATACATTTTTAAGCCAATCCTTGTTGAACAACGAGCTTGCGGTTCGCGCACATACAAATCGAAGAGGCGATCGCACTCCAACTTGCTCATACCTACACCGTCATCTTGAATGCTACAGCGAATCATTCCTGTTTCCACTGTGGCTTTCAAGGTAAACTTGACTCCTGGTGGATTGTGTTGCCAGCTATGAGCAAACAAATTGACGAAAACTTTCTGCAGATGTGCCGGATCGGCAATCACTAAGGGTAAGTCGTCTGGAACCAAATTTGTCACACTTGAGTGATGTTGTGTCAGCATTGGCTCCAAGTCTCTGATTATTGTACCAACCAATGAGCTAAATGAAACGACCTCGCGATGCAGGACAATTCCCTGTGCTTCAGTTGAATGAAGTTCCAGCAGTGATTCAATCATTTCCAGTTGGCGATCGTTGCCTTGAATCATCCGCTTGATAATTGAGTCAGGTACAGGGATTAACGATTGGCGATTGGCGATTGCTGAAGAGGAAGAAGTGCTTGCTAGTTGATTTGTTTGTATCTTTGATTCTTCCCCAGTCCCTAGTCCCCGGTTCCCAGTCCCTAGTCCCCGATTAAGCAAATTATTTAGCACCATCAAGTTACCCATCACAGAAGTCCGTAGTTCGTGGGAAACGGTGTGCAAAACGACATCTTTGACTCTGTTGAGTTCTTGGAGTTCCTGCATTTTCTGCTGTAGCTGTGCAGTACGCTCTTCTACTTGACGTTCTAAATTAGTGTTAAGTTGCCCCAATTCTTGATAAAGTTGTCCTTGCTGAATGGCGATCGCCACCTGTTGCGACATTTGCTGGAGTAAATCAATTTCTAGAGGCGTCCAATGGCGCGGTTCGCTGCATTGGTTGGCAACCAACGCACCAAACAATTCCTCGCCTTGCATAATTGGTACAGCTAAGGTTGCTCTGGTTTGAAATTGTTTATAGACCGCTTTTAATTTAGGAGATGCTGCTATTTGTGTGGTATCCTCAACAATACGTACCTGATTGCTTTTCAGGACTGTTTTGATTTCTTGCAAAAAAGTTTTATCTTCATTTCTCCAATTGAGGACTGATGGATACTTGGGATTTACTGATTCAGCACGAACTCCGGATGGGTTATGAGTCTGGTTTAATGCCACGAAAACTCGATCCGTTTCCAAAAATTGCCGGACTTCGTTGACGGTGGTTTGCAAAATTTGGTCTAGGTTAAGTGAGGAGCGAATTCGTGATAGCGTTTGAGCTAACAAGCGATCGCGTTTTGAGGAGAGACGCAATAATTCTTCCGCTTGCTTGCGTTCTGTGATATCATTAGTCACACAAAGCATACAAGGTTCGCCACCCAAAGTAATCACCTCGGCTGAAAACAGTACCACCCTTATCTCACCAGTCTTTGTGTAAAGTTGCGTTTCTAAATTGCGAAGAAATCCCTGATCTTGCAGGATTTGTTCTACTATGGCGCAATCAGATGGGTTAACCCACAAATTCAACTCGTTGCGCGTACGACCAATCACTTCTTCCCGAGAAAAACCAGTGATTTGCACAAAAGTATCGTTGACTTCGAGATAGCGGGCATCCTTAAGAGTCAGGATGGTAATTGGGTTAGGACTGGAACGAAAGGCTTTAGAAAACTTTTCCTCGGACTCGCGTAAGGCAACTTCTGCTTTTTTGCGTTCCGTGATATCATGATTAACGGATAATAAGCAGGCAGTCCCATCCAAATCAATGACTTCCGCTGAAAACAAGCCAGTACGTATCTCACCGGACTTGCGGCGGAATTCAAATTCCATGTTGCGAATCACCCCGTGTTTTTGCAATTCTTGCAACACAATGGTGCGATCGCTCTCGTTCACCCAAATATTTAAATCAAAAGCAGTACGACCAATCGCTTCCTGTGGTTCATAACCCGCCTGTTTCACAAAACTGTCGTTAACTTCTATGTAGCGTCCTTCTGCCAGCGTGCTAATAGATATAGGATTGGGACTGGAACGAAAAACCTTGGTAAACTTTTGAGCCAAATTTCTCAAGGCGACTTCCGTTTGTTTGCGTTCTGTGATATCGCGCACAATTGCCAAAACTTCGTCTTGCCCACTGACAACCAACCGCGCCTCATAATCTCGCATTCCCAGAGGGGTTGGCAGTTGATATTCGCAAGTTTGCAAAGTTTTTGAATCCAAAGTTTTCGCAATTGCCTTTTGGCTTTTTAATGCCACATCTGGAGGTAATAAATCCTGCAAATTTTTTCCAACGATTTCATTTCTGGGAATCGTAACATTTGCTCCCTCACCTTTAAAGTCCAGATATTGACCATCGCGACTAATGCGAAACATCAAATCGGGGATAGCATCCAAAATTGCCTTGTAGCGTGCCTCACTTTCTTGCAACTTCTCCTGTGCTAATTTGCGATCTGTAATATCTATGAGCAAACCATCCCAGATCATGTCTCCCGATGGTTGTTTTTCTGGGCGAGAAGTCCCTTGAATCCACTTGAGTTTACCACTGTTTGTGATCATGCGACCTTCCCAGTGCCAAGGTTCTCCCGTAGTACAAGAGATGGCAATAGATTCTTCAAAAGCTTGAACATCCTGCGGATGAATGAGTTTGTTCAACGCTTGAAAGTCTGTTTGCAGCACTTCTGGTTCCAATTCAAACAGTTCCCTACAGCCAGAACTCGCGTAGATAACACACACAGATCCATCATGCCGCTTCAGGAACTGGAAAATCATCCCCGGTAAATTGGCAGCAATTCTTTCCAGTAGCGGCAATGTTCCTTGTTGACTATCGGGTGTATACAGCAGTTTCACAGTTTCATTCACACTCTAAGCTTTTTATCCACAAGTCATTGATGTATCAGGAAAGACAATTGCCAGCTTTTTGGCAGTTTTCCTGTATTTGCATATCCACCAAACAAATTTTTATATAACGAGTTCTTTTTTCAGGTTATATTCTCAAGCTCAATTTCGCATTCACCCAATTGGATGAACCGCTTGCACTTCAGCGAATTGAGTTTTTCCAGCCGATAATGTAATTTAAATGTTATGGGAATCCGGTTTGGTTTATGAACTTACTAGTTGAGCTAGGGAACTCTTAATAGGGAACATAAACTGTAGTGAGTTCTGTTCAAAAATTAAATAGGAATTTTATATGTAGAATCCTCCGCAAATTTGTGAGAATTAAAAGCCAGCATTGCGGGGCGACACCACAGAGAATGGTTTTGTAGTGCTTAAGCCGAACATCCAGACTTTTGAAGTACGATCGCCCAAGCGAAGAGAGACGGCACGGGAGGAGTCAAAAGCAACAATAAATGTTAATCACTTAGATAATTTACAATTATTAACAATGTAAAACCAAAGCAAATATTTACCATGAGCCATTTTGGTATTATCTGTCCAGCGACAGCCGGTCATCTCAACCCGATGACCGCTTTGGGATGGGAACTGCAACAGCGCGGTCATCGGGTTACGTTATTTGGAATTCTTGACGCGCAAGCAAGCACGCGCTTAGCAGGATTGGAATTTAGGGCGATTGGTGAATCTCTTTTTCCCTTAGGTGCAATGACACAAATTTTTTCTCAGCAGGGAAAGCTAAGCGGATTAGGAGCGATACGATATACAGTCACGTGGTTACAAAATATAACAGCTACTTTCTTAAAAGAAGCACCAGCGGCAATCAAAGAAGCTGGAGTAGAAGCACTGCTTATAGATCAGGTTTCCCCGGAAGGAGAAACTATTGCAAATTTTTTGGATATCCCTTTCGTTAGCATCGGTTGTGCTTTGATGTCTTATCGGGATTTTACCATTCCTCCTTCTAGTACTCTTTGGAGTTATAGTCCTGCTTGGTGGGCGCGGCTACGCAATCAATTGGGGTACGCATTGTTAGACCGTGTCGTACAACCTGTTGTCAAGGTGATAGCTGATTATCGCTGTGAGTGGAACTTGCCGACCTACACTAGCCCTAACGACCTCTACTCCCAACTAGCCCTAATTAGCCAACAAGTCACTGCATTTGAATTTCCCAGGCAAAATTTGCCCGAACACGTTCATTTTACAGGTCCTTTGTTTAACTCAAAGACTCGCCAATCTGTCGATTTTCCCTTTGAACAGTTGACCGGACAACCTTTGGTTTACGCATCGTTAGGAACTTTACAAAATCGCTTGCAATACGTTTTTGAATATATTGCACAAGCTTGTGCGGGTTTGGATGTTCAATTGATTATTTCCTTAGGTGGTGGAATTAGCCCAGAATCTATGCCAGAACTGCCCGGTTCTCCAATTGTTGTCCAGTATGCACCTCAACTAGAACTGCTGGAAAAAGCGAGCCTCGTCATCACCCATGCTGGACTAAATACCACCCTAGAGTCCCTCAGTTATGGTGTGCCAATGGTTGCAATCCCCATTTCCCTTGACCAGCCAGGTGTAGCAGCACGAATAGCTTGGACGGGTACGGGTAAAGCTGTGCCTCTTTCACGCTTAAGTGTCCCTAAGTTGCGTGAGTCAATCACACAAGTGTTAACAGGCAAATCTTACAAAACAAATGCAGTTCAATTACAGCAAGCCATTCAAAATGCTCCTGGCGTCAGGAGTGCTGCTTCCGTTATTGAAAAAGTTGTATCTACACGAAAGCCAGTCAAAAAGTCATCATAGTTGAGAGCCAGTCGGGTGTTGGTTGGATTTCTAGCCTTTTCTCAATATCAACAAATTCTAACCAAAGCCACCGCAAACTCATTGCTCTTTGCGAGTAAGTTGGGCAATAACTGCAACTAATTCGGCTGGTTCAACAGGTTTAGGGACATGCTTTTGAAAACCAGCCGCAAGTGCTTGTTGCTGGTCATGCTCCTTTACATAAGCCGTGAGGGCGATCGCCGCAATCTGTCCTCCTTGTTCTGGCGTCATTGCTCGGATCTGACGTATCAGCGTGTAGCCATTCACTTTTGGCATCCCAATATCGATCACCAATATATTTGGCTTCTCGTTTGCCAGTGCTTCTAGCGCCTCAGTTGCCGATGCCACTGCGGTGACATCAGCTCTATACTGTTCGAGTGCGAAGGCGACAAATTCCCGCGTACCAGCGTCATCCTCTACCACCAGGACTTTTATGTCAGTCAAATCTAGGCATGGCTTGGGCGGTTCGCTGTTTAAGTTTGTTTGTTGGGAAGTCGTCATTAAAGGTAGTCTGATAGTAAAGGTTGCGCCCTGCCCAACGCCAGGACTTTCTGCCACGAGCGTTCCGCCATGAGCTTCCACAAGTTGCCGGGAGATAGCCAGTCCCAAGCCCAAGCCCCCAAATTCGCGCGTGATGGAACCATCTTCCTGCCGGAAACGGTCAAACACAAACGGTAGGAAGTCAGGATGAATACCCTGTCCCGTGTCGCTAACTACAATCTCGGCATAGCGATCCACTCGTTCTAATTCCACCCTAATACAACCGCCCTCTGGTGTGAATTTTATCGCATTTGAAAGCAAGTTCCAGAAGACTTGTTGCAGTCTGCTTGCATCGCCGATGACTTGTCCCACAGTCACGTCAAGCATCGTCTTAATATGAATTGACTTCGCTTCAGCCGCTAGACGAACCGTTTCCAAAGCAGCAGCAATCGGCGCGACTAGTGTGACTGAAGTCAAATTGAGTGCTAATTTGCCTTGTATGATCCGCGAGAGGTCAAGCAAGTCATCGACCAGTTGCGCCTGACGTTTGGCATGCTGCTCAATCTTGACCAGTGCTTCTTGAAGCTTCGCTTCCGATAGCTTGTTTGTTTGCAGCAGCTTTGACCAGCCTAAAATTGGGGTGAGCGGGGTTCTCAATTCATGGGAGAGCATTGCCAAGAACTCATCTTTGATTCGGTTTGCCGCTTCTGCTTCAGCACGAGTCGCTTGCTCCCGTTCAAGCAGGCGATCGCGTTCTTGCTCCATGAGTTTGCGAGCGGTAATGTCTCGTTGAATGGCAACAAAATGCGTGATCATCTGGTTGACATTACGAATTGGGGTAATATGCCATTCAATATAAAATTCTGTGCCGTCCTTGTGGTAATTGATTGCTTCGCCATGAAAAGGTATTCCGTCAGATAGATGTTGACGTAAGTCGTCTAGCAGCCCACGATCAGTTTTGACACCTTGCAGTATACGTGGAGTTTTGCCTAGCACTTCCTCACTCGTGTAACCAGTCATCTGGCTAAAGGCTGGATTGACAAAGGCAATCTTAGGGTGCGGTGGATCGAGTTTTGCTGTAGTAATGATAATTGAATCTTTGGATTGCTGTACCGCAGACAGCAAAGGCCGGATGGTTTCCTCTGTTACCTGCAAGTCCCTCAAAGCATGACTCAATCTCTCAAGGTCTTGAGTCAACTGACTTTGTTGCTGTAACGGTAATTGGCTGGCATTCTGTTGCAGTTCAGCCATCCGTTTCTGCAAGTCTTGAATCTGCTTAACAAACTCGTCTCCGTTCACGTTGTATCTTCCGCAGCGATCGCTTCAGATTCCATTGTGGATCGTTGAGTCCAGCACTCGCATTTATAGTTGGAAAGATTTTTGCAACGCAGTTCACTTGGTATTATGCTATGGGGATTCTTAATGCCGTACAAAGATGAATTAAGCAAAGGGTTGACCCAATCCCTAATCCCCATTGCCCCTAATCCCCACTCCCTGTTACATACCTACTGCTTGGTCGAAGCGTAACATTTCCAGACTTCTGTCGCCATACACCCCCTCTATCTGCTGATAACAGCAGTCTATGGCAAAATCGTTCAACTCTTCAGGGTAAATACCATACATCTCCTCAAATACCTCTGGTTCCACACGGCAAAATCGCGGACGGTTTGGGTAAATCCGACATTCTCGCGAATCTTTGTCGAAATTCACACACCATCCTCCTTCACCTACCATACTCAGATACAATTCCAGTTCCTCTGGTGATAAATACTCATATATGTCTGGACGATCTGCTGGGTCAAGATGACAGCAGGCTCCACATTGCTTAACACATTGCCAAGTTGCCATGACTAAAACCTGTTCTAAACGGTACTATTTTTTTAATTTTTATAGTTTTTTCTATAATTTTGTTAAGTAAATTAAAGAGAGTGGGCGATCGCCGGATATGATCAATTGCGGGGTTTGTAGTTATATCATTTCCTTTGGGAGGAAAAATGGAAGCTTTAGCCAATACTCTAGGCAATATTCATTGGGAAGTTATTTTCCAACTCGTTTCTGTCGCACTCATCATGTTAGCCGGTCCTGCGGTCATTTTTGTGCTGGCATTTCGCAACGGCGACCTGTAAGAGTGCTGAGTAGCTAGGGGCGCAAGGCATTGCGCCCGTGCGTATTGAGTAGAAATGATTCGGAACTCAGTACTCGTTGCTCAGAACGGATAAAGCTTGAAGCGCAGTTTGAATGATCATGTTGTATTCGGGTTGAGAAACATCAACCTCTATAGCCTCTTGACGATTGGTTCCTAACAAGGCGATGGTATGTCCTAGCTCAACAGCTAAGATTTTGCCTTCAGGATATCCAATTCTTAATTCGGGTACAGAGCCATTTTTATAGATACCACAGTTGTAGTGGCGTTGATTGTACTCAATGGTGGTTCTTAACGGCGTTGGTGGTGAAGCAAAAAAAATGTGAGACTGAGTTGGGAGCCTAACGCCAACTAACTCCAACTCTATAGTCGTGTTGCCATTAAAGTGATTTTCTCGTAATTTGTAAGCAATATCAAGTCGCGGTGGTAGAGGAAAATAGTCACGCCAGCGCCAGGCGATCGCCTTAATTTTGGACGGGGAATCATCAATAGTTTGTGATACGGTTAACTTGAGATGACCCTTGCCCACAATTTGTTGCTCAAGGATTTGAACATTCGGTGTCCAAAAGACTGGATCTGGGTTTTCGATACCACAAGGCTGCAAAACATTCAGCTGTTGATAAAGCTCGTAATGAATTTGATTAAGGTTGGCTTGAGTGTCAATTTTCAAAAGTGGTTTGAGGTGCTGGAGTTCAAGACACTTGTTGGCAAACTCACTCAGACGCGATCGCAAGCCCTCCAAATTCTCTGATGGTAAAGAAAATCCCCCAGCAGCTTTGTGTCCGCCGAATTTGCCAAGCAAGTCCTGACAATATTCCAAAGCATCAAATACATGAAACTCTGGAATTCCACGCGCTGAACCGCGAATGTGTTCTTCATCCTCAAAGGTACCAATAAACACTGGCACACCGTAACGTTCCACCAAACGAGAAGCAACAATACCAATCACACCGTGATGCCAGTTAGGTTGCACAATGACTAGTACACGGTCTTGTGGTAGAGAAGCAAGGTATTCTGTTTCTACGATTTCTATTGCCTCTTGCTCAATTTGCTCGCACATTTCCCGACGCTGGCGGTTAATGGCTTCGCACTGCATAGCTCTTTCCAGCGCTATTCCCATATCGTCAGTCGTTAGCAATTCTATAACAATTTGTGGGTCAGCAATCCGACCAATTGCATTAATTCGCGGACCCAGCCGAAAGCCAATATCCTCAGGCTTGAGAGATTTTGAATTTTGAATTTTGGATTTTGTAGACGCCTGAAGGGTGGCTTCCCGTAGGGTATTTTGAATTGATTCCTCCCCTTGTCCCCCACTCGCCTGCACCCCAGACACCTGAATCAGCGCCTGTATTCCAGCAAGCTTAGATTTGGGTAACTGCTGCAAACCACTTTTTACCCAGTGGCGGTTAACGCCAGTCAAGGGAGCTAAATCGGCGATGGTTCCCAATGTAAACAGTTCCAGCATCGAAGCTAATATGTCATCATTAGCCTGTCCTAGTTTTTGGGCGAGGGATACAGCCAAAATATAGGCGACGCCAACACCAGCAATACCGCGATAAGGTGAAGATTCTCGTATGAGTTTGGGGTTCAGAATGGCGTTAGCTGGGGGTAATTGTTGAGGAATGTCGTGGTGGTCGGTGATAATGACTTTTAAACCAAGTTCTCTAGCTCTGGCAATTGGTTCAAAGGCTGAGATACCATTATCCACAGTCAGAATCAATCCTACGCCTTCGCTATGAAATTCTTCAATAATCCGTTTATTGATACCGTAGCCTTCATGCATCCGACTGGGAATAGCATAATCGACTTGAGCGCCCAACCAACGCAGACTACGCAAAAGTAAAGCAGTGCTTGTCATTCCATCAGCATCGTAGTCACCGCAGATGGCGATTTTTTCTTGAGAGGCGATCGCCCAATCCAACAACTCCAGACTCATTGCCAAATCAGGAAAGTCGTCCAAAGGCGAAGGTAAGATCAAATCTCCTGAATTTAAAAAAGCTTGCGCTTGTTCTTTTGTTTCAATATCCCGGTTTATCAACAGTTGGTTGATTAAGGGCGGTAAATTTGTAATTTCCGCCAATTTATGCGCCAATTCTGTTTTTTGAGGGGAAATTTGCCACCTTTGATCAGGTAGTCGTCGATGAAGACGGGAAAATTCAGGCGTGGTTTGGTCTAACACAGTGTGAAACTAATGATTGTGTTGCAAAAACTTCTTTATTACAGCGCTGATTCTTATGATTAAACCACAAATCCTAGGATGTTCCTTGCCTCTATAGCGCTTCTCGTTTGAATCAAGTAGGACTTACACAAAATATCTCTGAAACTCTTATTTCTGCGTGTCCTCTGTGTTCTCTGCGGTTCCTATTTCCGTTGTCTGTGCGTAAGTCCTATGAAGTACAGATTTATGTGTGTTCCATGAGTGTAGCCTACGGCACGGCTTACGCCTACATCTGTCTTCATCTGTGGTTTATTATTTCTTTGGTGTACCTTACTCCGGGTTGCAAACCGCTCTAAAAGCCAATCTGATGGACATTTGAGATATTGGTCAATGCCCACCTGAAAGAAAACCGATGTTACCATTTCACTCAAAAGTACCCTTTCAGTCTATATTTAGAGTGCAATTGCAACTCATCTTCTACAAATAGAAAAATCAAACACTCCAGTCCACACAGAAGCTTACTGTAATACAACAAAAAGGAAAGCCAAAATTTATTGTTTTAGTGAATATTTAATCTCTATGAAAAAACAAAAAACAATTGCTTTAAAAGTCTGCTTGAGGTACTTAGGGCAAAGTTTACTTGTAGGATTTTTGTGCTTATTATTGAGCCTAAAAAGTTATAGCTATGCACAATTACCTCCAAGGTACACTGGTTTAGCTCCGAATTCTCCGTTCGGTTTAGAATTTGGTTATAGTGATCCAAAGATTGTCGGTCCAGTATCTCAGGAACTTGGAGTCAAATGGGTTCGTGGTATACAAGTGGAATTTGACCGCTGGAATGGTGATCCTAAAATCCTGAGAGACAGGATAAATACCTTAAAAGGTTATGGGGTATCTACATTACAAACTCCTTTTTATCCATCCCCTTGGAAAGAGGACAAATTAGGACCTCCAAAAAATATGGATGCTTATATACAAAAATTTTATGACTGGGTAGCGGCTACTCATGATTTGATGCCTAATTATGAACACTGGAATGAACCTTGGGTTGATGAATGGGCATGGAATGGTGGGACTGCTGAAGAATATAGAGACATGATTAAACGAATTTGGAAAAAGGTAAAAACTGATTTTCCAAATGTTAATTTAATTGGCGGAGGTTCTGTAGCCTATAGCAGGGATATTATGTATGGTAAGGGGAATGATATAGGGTATGTGGATGGCTCTATAAATCATGCGTATGCTTTTCCTAGTCCGAGTGCCTTCCATGGTACATTGATGCAATTAAAATTAGATCAAAAATTTTCTAAGACACAAGGTAAGGCAGGAGCGTGGCAAACAGAGTTTGGAACATATACTGAGATGTTCTCCTCAGATAAAGACATCTGGGTAGCTCGTACAATACCCTCCAGTTACCTCCTACATATGTTAGCTGGTCATTATGCTCAAAGACCCGTAAGAGCTTTTTGGTTTAACTGGAGTGGACATGGAATGCACGATATCAAAGACAATAATGCTGCGAAGGATGCATATAAAACGATGACTCGGGTTTTGGAAGGAACCAAAATAGTAGATGATGTATTTCCTAATTCAAAATCAATGTGGGGAATCGTTTTTGAAAACGATTATTCAGCAGATAAGCGTGCTAGAGCAGCGGTATTTGTCAATGCTCCATTTTATGGTGATATAGGTAATCCCTGGAATCCTAATGGAGGTAGTCAGGCGAAAGGAAATCTTCCTTCTGATGAGTATTCTGGGATTATGTCTATCAATGAACCAGGTATACAGGCATATGATTACAGAGGAAATAGAATCAACAATTTGAATAACATTCCTTTGAATCCAGTAGAAGTTGTATATATAGTCGCTGATATGCCAGCTTCCAAGTTAAAGCAGATATTGCAAAATGCGAATTTTAAATTAAAAACGGAAGTAAAAGTCACAGCATTATCTTTATCAGGACCTGTTACAAAAGGTAGAACAATTGACATAAAACTTGAAAATGTCGTCAATCAACCTCGTAGCGGAAAGTTAACAATAACACCTCCCAATGGATGGAATTTAGCGACAAACAGTATAGGATTTGAAAATTTACAACCAGGCGAACAAAAAATTATTAGTTTCCCAATCAATTCCTTCTCTACAAATAGCAATAACAATTACAACATTAGCTACTCTTTATCAATAAATGGAAAATCATCACCGCAAACAGGTTCCTGGAAAATACAATCAGCGTATGCTCCAAAGAAAACGATAAATGTAGATGGTAATTTGAATGACTGGTCTGATGTCATTGCCACAACTATGGGTGATGGAGCATATAAGTTCAAAGTAGCATGGGATGCGAATAACTTGTATTTCGCCGGGGAAGTTGCAGACGATAACCATGCGCCATTTCCTCCATTTAATCCTAGTTTTGAATGGTTCAGAAAAAATCGAGTTGATGGCGCTAAAGGTGATGATAATAGAGATGGATTATTTCTTAATATCGATTGCATGAAAAATAATCCTGATGACTTGCTAAAAGGTCACTCGCATTATGAAAAGGCTTTAGCTGCAGATGTAGATTATGAATTTTTTGCTACGTATAGTACGGGAAATAACAGTGAGTTGTGGAGATATCGTGCTCCTGGTACAAATCATCAGGGATATTATCCAACCAATGCAACTCTGAATCCGCCTCTAATGAAAATGAATGCGACTCCATCAGGTGGAGCAGAAGGAAAGATACAATTTACTCGTGCTGGTAATCAGACGATTTATGAGGGAGCGATTTCTTTGAGTGCAATCCCCGAATTAAAGTCACAATTAAACTCCTTAAAATCAGGAGATTATTATTTCCCTAATCTTGCATGGCGTGTCAATGGAGGAAATAAAGGTAAAAAATTCTGGACGATTGAGTCAGGACAATGGGAAGAAGGGGGCTATGGCTTTGTACCACAATGGTTATCAGGAGGGTTAGAAAACGGAGGACGAGTGATTAGTCGTTGGGCTTTTGTGAATGGAGATGGAAAGACATTGCCAGATACCGCGACAGGGTTGCAAAAATAGGGAGAAGTCCTAATTTTCTTGGTGCTAATCTTACGGAACTGGCTAGTGGAGCGGGTGTGGAAATAACAAGGGTAGAATCATGCTAGCCCTAGCCATTTCCCCAGTTCTGGTGCGGACATTTTGGGCTTAGCGCCTTTTTCTGCGTCTTTGATTAAATGTGTAATTGCACCATTTATAGGTGCCGCCAGCCCATTTTTTTCTGCCAGAGCGACTATTTCTCCGTTGATATAGTCAATTTCTGTTTTGCGACCTCGCTGCAAGTCTTCCCACATAGAAGAACGAGCTTGTGGATCGATTTTAATCATATTGGAGGCGACGCGGAAAAATAGAAAGTTAGGAAGTCGCAGAACCAAGGGTGCAACGCCAGGGAGCATACGCCCGGAAGCAATTGGGCGAATTCCGCTTTGCTGCAACACCGATAGGGCTTCGCGCATGGCAGCGGCAATGATTTTCCGATACGCAGGCTGTGAAAGCTCTTCGCGTAAGGGAATATCTGCCAAGGCATTGATGGCATTGTTCAGATTAAATATCAGTTTGCCCCACAAGATGCCAGGAAGGTTGGCGTAAGCTTTAGCTGCCAGTCCAGCGTACTGCAAACCCGAAACCACAGCAAACGAAATATCACCCCGCTCCTCCACCGCAAGGGCTCCAGTGGTTCCGCAATGGAAATGAGCACCTGGGTTCCACACTACGTTATAGGGAACCATTCCAGCTAGCACGTCTTGTTCCGTCAAGATAGAGCGCAGTACCTCCGCATTCCGCACGCCGTTCTGGAAACTAACAACCGTTTTCCCAGGAGGCAAAACTTTTTTCAGACTGTGTGCAGCTTCCTCTGTCGCCAAGCTTTTCAGGGTAACCAGTACAATATCCCGATCAGCCAGGGCTGCTTCTGAAGTTGCGTACTGCACTTGCTCCGGCTCTAGGCGAAAGTCCGTCCCTGTGAGGTTCGTAATCCGCAAACCATTTCCCCGAATCTCTTGAGCCAGTTTTTCGCGTCCTACCAGGATTGTATCAATTCCTGCATGAATCAGATGTGCGCCGATATAGCTACCGATGCTTCCCGCACCCAGTATGCCGAATTTGAGTTGTTTTGCAGTCATATTTCACCCTTATTTGAACCAGTGTTACAGAAAGTACACTTAGCTGCTCCTTTCCTACCCAAAAAATACTTAAGTTTTTTTAAGTTTTTTAACAAAGCGTCGTAATTCCCCATCTCTATACGCGGATGGGGAATTACGGCGGCAATCATGTGCCGATTCGCTGCCAAGGTGCGAAGGCGTTTTTGCTGCCTCGTAGTGCAGGAGCTAGTTTTGGATAGTGCCGTAGCAGAACGCTAATCATAGTGTTGTTGGCAATCCACTCTAGACCCTCTGGGGTATAGACCTCTGGTGTGTAATCGACTGTGAAGAAGCGATCGCTGTTGAGACGACGGGAAGCCATCACAATGAAGATGCGGAAAGCAGTGTCGCTAAATCCGAATCCTTTGGGGGGTTCTTCGGCAAACAGACCAACCATCAAATCCACATCGTCAATCTTGCCGTTATACGCTAACTCAATCTTTTTAGCGAGTTCAGCGTCAGGCGTTAGCTCGCTGAAAGACTTGACTCGTGGTAGGCGCAGCAGTTCGCGGAAGTCATTGTAGCGAGGCACACCCCGCTCGCGATCGCGAAGAATTTCTACGGCTGCTAAGTCAAAAACTTGACCACCTGGTCTGGGGATAGTGCGTAAGAAGTTGGGGTAGTTCCCGAGAGTAATGGCTCCGGGGTTGGCAATGCCGAAGGAGTAAAACAGGTCGCTGGTGTCGATTTGTTCCATAATCTCACGCGCACGCGGTCCTACAGCTTCCCCTAGTGTCGCCTCGCTAAGTAGCACATCGGTTTCCACAGAATGGAAGGTGAAGAGGTCGGGTATTAGCGTGTGCATGCGGTAGACGGATACGAATTCCTCAGTCAGGGAGTAAGGAACGTCAAAGTGATTAGTAAGCGAGCCAGGAATACCACTGATACCTTCACTTGAACTGATGCGACCGACGAGTTTAGTGATTTTCTCTCCAACCAGTCCCCACCAGTTTGCATTCATTCCAATTTGTAAAGCTGGGTGTCCCAGGATAGCTGTCGTCCATTCTACCGTATGAATCTTGGCAATCAACGCCGTATTGATCAGGCGAGCCTTGTTAAAGAGTTGGTCGTCAGTCCATGTCGGATAGTGGGACTTGAGGCGATCGCAAATGGCATTATGCTCAAGGGTAAACAGCAGGTGCATCAGTCCTAGCCCCAACCACCAGTTTTCACTGACACCAGCTTTCTCGATGCCATCAACGCTGCTTCGTGGACCTTGCAAATCGTTTTTGTTTGCCAGTGGAAGCAGACCCCGCTCGCCAACAAGCAGTTTTCCATCTTGATGAGAGCGCATTTTGTGTTGGCTGTTTAAATCTCGTCCGTAGATTTGCGACCCGTCCCACCAAGGACTTTCGCGGTTGAGGTATGCCACTGGATGATCCTTTGGATCTGCTGTGTGGGTGGGATCTGCATCAGTGCGAGGAACTTGCATCGGACTGTATTCCTTGGGCCAATCGTCATTGTTATCAATGGGAATCTCGAAGGGCGGTTTTTTATCAGTTGTCGTGTGGAAGAACCAGTCGTGAGTCATAAACTGAATCCAACCGGCTGCCAAGATGTTGAGCGTGGTTGCTGGCTTAAAGCTGTCTCGAGTCATCAGTTCCCGCGCAACCATACGGGGGTTGGGCGTCATAATCCGCTCGTCGCTAGGGCGCTCGACGCGATCCAAGGGGATATTACGACCTAAGCGTCTGCCTGCACGACCCATATCCGGGTCGCTGAGGTCGTTGTAAGAGCCGTCTGGTGAGCGGTTCGTGAGGTATTCTGCTGGACACCTGTGGGGAAGTGGGTTTGCTCGGGAAGCTTCGGTTTCCGTATCGTAAAGATTTTTCTCGCGCAAAGCGGTGCGAAGCTGGGCGAGGCTGAGAACACCGAGCCACGCGGGCAGTTTGTCCCAACGGACGAGTCGATTGACTATGGCAAAGACCCCCTCAATAGCGCGGGTAAGTAGCGATCGCGGTGGTACTGGGATTTGACGCTTGAGCCGGAAATCCTCGCTTGCCACGTAAACCGGCTTGCGTCCCCTGTTAAGCTGACCAAGGGGGCGAAATATCTCCGCGCCGTTCCAAGGATTAAAGGCGGTTTGCTGAATCATTGCCTCGGCATCAGCCCCTTGTTGGCCCAAATCCTGCTGCGGCAAAATCAGTTGTGCAATTCTAAATGGTCGCGAAACCGACTCCTGCCAACGGGTGGCTCCGTCCTCAATCGGCGTCTTCTTCTCGTCTACGAAAAGTTGAGCCATGATATCGTAGGTAATTGCGTTCTTCTTAAGACGCTCGACTAACTCCTGTCGCAGGTAATTGTCAGTTTTTCCAGGAGATGTTTGCGGTGTGCCAGCAGCTGGTTGAGCATGGAATTGCAGAGCAGCTTGACCGAGCTGGAAGGGTCCGCGGCTCCAATAGGTTTCGGTCGCCAGACTTCCAACCTTGCGAGAAGAGTTGGTTATCACGTTGGTCAGCATCCGAATTGTTTCCCCCAGACCAACAGAGGATATCAGGCGTACAGGCAGGAGAAATGAAGGTTTTTTGCTAGCAGCTTTGGCGAACTCCATAAACTGGCGCACATTTCGTGCGTGGGATACCGGCGCATTTGTCATGAGGAAATCGTTGATTCGCTCTTTGCCCTGCTCGTCTGTGGAGAACACGCGAATTGCCAGCCCGCGCAGGTCATTCTTGGTGTCCGGCTGCACCAACCCTGAAGCATTGGATAAACGCACGTGTGCCTTGTAAGTCTTGCCAGGTTGAAAAATACCGTGCTGCAAGTGCTGTGGAATGTCTGGGTCAATCTTAAACTCTGCATTTGTAATGCCAGCCTGAATCTTAGCGTGCAGAGCGCGTTGGATTGCCTTTCCTCCTGATTTCTTGAGATTGCGCTCCTGTACTATTTGAATATCATCTGCGTACTCCTTGAGCAGTTGAGCTTCGGCTTCTGGACTACCGCCGAGGAAAACTTCTTTCCAAGCTTCACCAGTCAGTGTTGCACCACTAACAGTATTCGTGAGTGTTCTACGATTAATAAGAGTCATACTTATTGCTACCTTACGAAACTACGAGATTCATCATTGTTTGCAGCTGCTTAGGGATTTCCAAGAAATAAATTATCCATCTTGTGGGGTGGGCTTCTAGCCCGCCCTGAATATTGGGACGGGTGGGGACACCCATCCCACAAGAAAATTTGGGATATTTTTTTATTTGGAAGTCCCTTAGCTATTCTTCAGTGATGGGCGAACTCAGACCATCACCCGCGCCATGCCAAAGTTTTTGGTGCAAGGCATGGGACTTATCGTAGCCATCGCGGAAGAGGTGGTCGTAATAATCCAAATCTAGATGGTGAGCTTGAAGCCAGATACCAGGGACTTGTATTGCGTCCGTGTGTGCTGGGAAACGACCATAGGTGTTGTAGATGTAATTGCAGATATCTTTCGTCACCTCAATCACTTCAGGCGGATAGTGAGGGACATTCTGGATGTACTTTTCGCCAAGTCCGTTCTTAAAGATTTTGTCGAAGTAATGTATATCTGAGTAAACACCCTCTTTTCCATATTTCTGCTCAATAACACGGTCTACTGCCTCAGACATATCTTTGACGTAAGGCGGACAAAGCCCTTCAATCACGCCTGGAAGACCTACAGGGTTTGGGCGGACACCAGTTGAGTAAGTCAACCAATTAAGAATATTTGTTAGTTTAAATCGTGGCTTTTGATGCTCGAATTGGAAGGCAGTTTTGAACTTAGTTGCTGGGTTACCTGTGAGGATTGGTCCTGAGAAAGAGGCATGAATCCAACCGCCCAGCCCCATTGCTTGCAACACGAGCATGAGATTTTGAAGTAAAAGAGGTGCTTCCAATGGGGCACGCATTCCTTCAAGCAAGCCTAGGGGTATTTTCATGTCCTTGTTCAAATACCCAGAGCGCACCCATTTCTCTACGCCCGCATATCGATTGAACTTCATCTCGTCAGTAAACGCAGGTCTGTAGCCATCTGGTTGGGTGAGCAGGAACATCAGACCGTTGATATATTGCCAAGTAACGTCAACGATTGGCAAGAAAATCGTACTCCCGGGAGTATTTGACACAAAGCGATTCGAGCCAATGTAATAGGGCATTTCTCTCGGCATCTCCAGCCTGTGGTCCAGAATTTTCTGCTTGCAGGCTTCGGCCAATTCAATCAACTGGTCTGGCGTGGCGTTGTAAATATCGATTGGCTGGAGATTTGGGGGACGACGCAGGAAATAAGTTCCCGAGTCGTTGATCAGGAAAAAATGGGTTGCTTGAGCGTTATCAGGACTCCCCGCAGCACGACCAATCATATTAAGATTTGGCGTGCCCATGATGTTATTCCCCTGTTCGTCTTGAAAGGGGCGGTCTGGCGTTGTCCGTCCTGTCAGACCTGTTGCTGCTATCAGGACCGCTTCCTCTAGCGGGTCTAGTGGCTGCGGCTCTTGGTTTGAGGTATACGTGAGCGGACCAGCAGGCACGACTTTAATTCCCTTACTCATCCGACGCGTTCTCCGCTCAAAGAGCCCCTTAAACAAGGGATACTCGAGCGCGTACTCAAGCCCTGGATGTGTTGTTTTCATTACCAAATCCTTGATACTACAATGGTGGCTGCAATCTTGCAAAAAGAGAGCCCTCTTGGCAGTTTCATGTATCACCTGTTACGGCTAAGCAACCGTAGTTTTTCACTAGTGTTGTATCCTTGGCAGCCAAATAAATATATGCTAAAATTTAAACGCATTTATCAGGACACTTCCCTCAACTCCTTTGAGAATAGATACAGTTTGCACAAGCCGGAATTCGGAAAAATTTCTGCCCATCAAGCTAGAACTCTCGTTTCACCAACTAATCTGGAATAAATTTCAATCGCACTAACTTATGCAGTTGAACCACGAGTCGCTGTGGGGCTTGTGAGAGAACAATGATGCCATTCGAGTAGACTAGGCGATCGCCCAATAGTGGTAATTGTCGTGGCAAAAATCCATCTCGCGCTAAGAACTAACAAAGTCTGGGAAAGTCTGCATAGCTGGTATTGGCACCTAAAAGTAAGATTAACAGC
>NZ_JBAHYJ020000044.1:0-93234 GCF_036697665.2 Scytonema sp. PRP1
GTTTCAATCCCGTTGCCGGGTTTCATTAATTTGAAAGTATTGTCAGTCTGGTAGTAAAGGAGCTTCCCATTATGTTTCAATCCCGTTGCCGGGTTTCATTAATTTGAAAGTTGTAATCTAAAGGGGGATTTCCTTGGTCTTGAAAGTTTCAATCCCGTTGCCGGGTTTCATTAATTTGAAAGCTCCCCGTCGGAGTCCACTGTACTCTATCTCTAAGTTGTGTTTCAATCCCGTTGCCGGGTTTCATTAATTTGAAAGGAGGAATGCCCGGAGTTTCCCCTCATCCAGACACGTTTCAATCCCGTTGCCGGGTTTCATTAATTTGAAAGTCCTGACATGATTGCCAAGGATGCTCGGCTACAGTTTAGGTTTCAATCCCGTTGCCGGGTTTCATTAATTTGAAAGCTGAGTTTGATGTGCAAATCAAAAAGCATAATACTGTTTCAATCCCGTTGCCGGGTTTCATTAATTTGAAAGAACCTTCACTCATTATATGGACGCTCCCTAGTAGTTTCAATCCCGTTGCCGGGTTTCATTAATTTGAAAGTTTTTAGCCCTATATCCCCGGTGTCAATAAAACTTTCGTTTCAATCCCGTTGCCGGGTTTCATTAATTTGAAAGCCTAGAATCATTCATGCTCCAAAGGCAGAACGAAAGTTTCAATCCCGTTGCCGGGTTTCATTAATTTGAAAGGCCGCAAGCCTGGAGCGTTTGTCTTGACAGTTTCGGTTTCAATCCCGTTGCCGGGTTTCATTAATTTGAAAGTCTTCATAGCTGTCTGGAGGTGGCAAGAACTCTGGTTTCAATCCCGTTGCCGGGTTTCATTAATTTGAAAGTAGTTTTGGGGTGGTTGTCAAATATATATTTTTCGTTGTTTCAATCCCGTTGCCGGGTTTCATTAATTTGAAAGTTCTGTCATCTTTTCTTGTTCAACTAAAATTTTGTTAGTTTCAATCCCGTTGCCGGGTTTCATTAATTTGAAAGTTCCTAATTTAGGAAACTGAACATAGCCATTATCTCGTTTCAATCCCGTTGCCGGGTTTCATTAATTTGAAAGTGGAATCGCACTACTCGGAGCTATCGCCATACTTGGTTTCAATCCCGTTGCCGGGTTTCATTAATTTGAAAGTCGGGGGATTTGCACTGTGCTGCGTTAACGTGAGAGTTTCAATCCCGTTGCCGGGTTTCATTAATTTGAAAGTTTTGCATAGTTTTATAAAAAGTTGGTAACAATGTTTCAATCCCGTTGCCGGGTTTCATTAATTTGAAAGCACCCCAATTAATTTCTGTTAAGTCGATTGGATTGTTTCAATCCCGTTGCCGGGTTTCATTAATTTGAAAGTTAATCTTTTGGTCTAGTTGATTAGCGATTAGATTGTTTCAATCCCGTTGCCGGGTTTCATTAATTTGAAAGAATACAGTCACACAATGAGCAACTATTTAGATATTCTCGTTTCAATCCCGTTGCCGGGTTTCATTAATTTGAAAGTGCTAAAGGTTTTTTTTTCACAATTAAATATACGTTGTTTCAATCCCGTTGCCGGGTTTCATTAATTTGAAAGCTAGGAGATCGCGACGAGCAAGTCAAGCTGAAAACCGTTTCAATCCCGTTGCCGGGTTTCATTAATTTGAAAGTATAACTCAGTACTAGAACTTGTCAGAACTGGAAATGTTTCAATCCCGTTGCCGGGTTTCATTAATTTGAAAGCAGAACAGACCAACGTGATTTATCGTCGGAGAATTGTTTCAATCCCGTTGCCGGGTTTCATTAATTTGAAAGAACCACTGGCGATACTGAGTACAAGTTAATTGAATTGTTTCAATCCCGTTGCCGGGTTTCATTAATTTGAAAGCTATCAAGGAAGCAATCGAAGCTGAGGAAGCTGAGAACGGTTTCAATCCCGTTGCCGGGTTTCATTAATTTGAAAGTCCGCCAGGTAAAACCCAGTCATATAGGGCTTTGTACAGCCCCTTTTGGCAGGTCTGTTTTGAAAGTCCGTTTCCAGGATTCATCAATGGGAAAATTGACAAGTATCAAAACTTGTAAAGTATTGATTTTTCAAGGTTCTGAGCAATTTGGCGGGACCCCCGGTATTTTTGCCCGTGCTTTGAGCCGCCAAAAAATCTTTCAGCAATCAACATTATAATATGATAGTTTCCTCCTGTCTGGGCTTATCTGAACCATAAGTAATGGTTTTTTTCACGGCACCAGCATCTAGAACATAGATGCGAACCGAATCCTCAGTCGGTTTAATTAAATCCTCGATTTTAATTTTCAGCTTAGCAAACTGCATGGCGTTGAGAAAACACTCAAATATGCTGTACTGCGTCCACTTGCCATAACCAGAAAGCAGATTATGCAGCTTTTTTCGACGTTTGTTACCAGTCCTGGTATCAGGAATATCGTAAATGACCAAGTAAAACAACGTACTCATCGTAGTGCCAGTGGTTTGTAAACAACTCCTTCCTGTAGGTGGCGGCTTAATAATCGTGCTTGCAGTTCAATTGCACGTCGATAGTGACAGCGATAGCCAAAGGTCGGATGCTTAAACTCATCATTCATTTTGCGTTCCCAGCAGTTAAGGAATTTCTTGCGACCGCTTTCGCAAAGTCGATAAGCACCAAGACTTTCGGTAAAATCATCGAACTGTAGTTCTTTATGACTAATAACTGAGAGAATGAGATTATCGGCAATCAGCGGACGAAATTCCTCCATCAAATCCAAAACCATTGCAGGTTGTCCCCGCGTGGTTTCGTGCAAATAACCTATGTAAGGGTCTAAACCTGCCATGTGTATTGCTGCTGTGACTTGCACTTGCAAAAGTCCATAAGCAAACCCCAGCAATGCATTGACCGCATCAGTAGGCGGACGGCGATTTCTACCGTTGAAAGACCACTGTTCGTTGAGCATCGCTGACCAACAAGTGAAATATTCCCGCGCGGCTAAACCTTCGATACCCCTGACTTCATTGAGCGTTGTTTGTTCTTTGACCAGTTGTTTGCGGGATTTAAGGGGGTTATCTTTTTGAGCGTGGCGGTAGAGAACAGCGTACTGGTTGTGGATTTTGCCAGTGACTATAGTTTTAACAAGTTCTAACCGTCGTTTTTCATCATGATAGACAGCGTATTGTGCCAACCGCAATTGACCGTTACGTGAGTAGCCAGGAAGCGCCGAACCCAAATATTTGCCAAAGCTAGAAAGGTAATGCACTGGCATTCCCAGTTCTAATGCATACGTCAATGCATCACCCGTTATTTGGGGATTTCCCATCAATACGACTTGCTCGACGGTTTGCGCTGGAACCGAATGCTTTGCCCAAGAACCATCTTCTTGTTTTAATGCCACCTTAAAGGCTTCTGCGGTTTTACTTAAAACGGCATCTGGTTGCGTAACATAAAGTACAGACATGGTTATTCCTCACGATGTAATTGTTTGATTTCATTCGGTAAACAAATGTTTTTTAGGCTACAGTCACGGCATTTCTTAGGATTGTCGATAGGTAGGGGCATGGCACAGTCGATAGTTGTACGCGCCGCGTTAATTGCTTGTTGTGTTGCTTGCCGCAATGCGGGTGTAAAATCTACTCGCTGGCGACGGCGATTGGCATAATAGAAAATTTCGCCATAACTAATCGTTCGCCCCGTGCGTTCTTCAAGGCACAATGCCGCACCACAAAGCTGAAAGTGGTCGCTTAGATGATTCGCCATTCGACCTTTTTTGAATTCCACTGGAACCAGTTGGTTATCTTTTTCCTCAACTGCGTCGATAATTCCGTGAACGTACAGGCGATCGCTCCACACCCACTGATGACGATAAATTACCTTATCACTCTCAGTGTATTGACCATCGGTGTCTACATTGCGGTGTAAATGACGACCAATAATCATGTGTTCGTTATCGGCATTTTCTCCAAGTTGGTATTCTAGATAAAAGCGGCGAGGGCAGTATTCCCAAGCATTTAAGTATGCTAAGGGGAGTGAATAAAGTTCCGTGTTGTTCATTGATCAGCTATTCGTGATTACTTCGGAGTTAAATGGTGCTTTGATGCTGGTTTTCGCTGTTTCGTTTTTTTGGTTTGGAGGTTTGGCGTAGTGCGCTTGTCATCGCTAGTTGCGTTTGTCCCATGCCCATCGAGGTTTTGCGCCCTACCCCCGAAAAAAACGCAAAATTGGCGAGGATAGTTGCCATCTTCGCCGCTTCTACTTCGTGGAAGCGATAGCGCACCCAACCCTGGGTACCAATTTCCGCACCTCCTTCAAGTTTGAGCGCGTGGGTTTTGAGGTCGTATGCTGATACCAATGCATTCCATTCCATCGGTGCAAGTTGATATTGGGGTGGAGCAAATGCGTTCCAGCGTCGATGCAGCGAGTTAAACACTAATTCCGGCAGCGGAAATGTCTGAACGCCTTGGTTTTGTTTGAAGCTGGTGGGTGAGAGAAAGTGCAATTCGATGTCGGTTAAAACTTGAGGAGGATGTGACAGCAGCCCATAATCTGCGGCACCTGCAAGTCGATGGGTACCCGGTATGGCATACATATTGCGTAACACAAAGGGGAAATCTGCCAAGATCAGCGTTTGGGTTTCCGATTGCTCAAACCCGCGTAATAACGGTTCGATTAAACTACCATCTAAAATCCCAATGCGAAAATAAAAATAATCTCCTATCTGCGTGCCTGATGGGCGGCGATTTCCCAATAAACCCGAAATACTCAAAGGTGAATTCTGGCTGGCATGAACAATGGACGCTGCCTCAGAATTTCCTAACGCTAGCCATTTTAAAACTAAAGCATGTAGCGCACGCGATAAAGTTGGTGGTATATCTCCAGCATCGGCAGCCGCAAGTTCGACTACGACTGAATGTAATGTTGGGGAGTTATGCGGTTGCAGCAACATTTCCTGCTCCATAAGATGTCCGTAGTGGTAAACGAATCTGTTCGGGTAACTGGGGAAATTGCGATTTGAACTCTTTCCAAGCATCACCTGTTGCTTCGCAATATTCACCACGCAATTGAGCTTGGCTCACTAAACTGACTGGCGGCATAACAATGCGGTTGTACAGCAGGATTTGGGTATCGCTTGGTAAGTCCAGTGGGTTTAATGGGTGTAAGCATACATATTCCCCCGACTTAACTTGAATGAGCGAATCTGGAATTTTTACGAAATCAACATGGGTTTTGGCAGCCCATTTACCCAGACGTATCCAACGCGGGAAGTTCATCGCTTCGGGTGCAATAATATATGTGCGATATAAGCTGCCGACAGCTAATTCTTTGGCACGTCCGTAGTTAATGGGATAATTTTTATCTGCTCCTTTATCGCCAAACTGTTTGGACTTACCATAGTAAGCAACTTGGGCAGCTTTAAAAGTATTAATTTGGTAAGACCAAGTCATCGGTTGTGCTGGAAATACATAAATTCCAGCTTTATTTAAATGCAGAAGATTTTGCTCAGCTTTGCTATCCAAATATGTAGGTTTCTGCGCCATTTCTCCTTGGAGGCGGTATGGTTGGGGAATATATTTGATTCCGAATAATGCAAAACTCAGTGCCCAATTGTGCAAATATTTTTCGGTTTCGTAGAGAATTCCCATCTCTCGCGTGGCAAAAAATACATTGTCATGCAGTGTGAGAGTGCAATGATAAAGCGGCATAGAAAGTCCTAGATTTTGAGTTAGGAGTGTAGGTTGAGGTGGGTGATACCCACCTGTAAGGATTAATCAATACCTCGAAACCAAAGTTAATCTTTCTTGCCTTTTTTCTTCAGCGCACCAAAAGATTCTGCATAGGCTTTGGTTTGCCCGTATAGTGAGGTTATAGTTTCGCTCAGGCGTGTTTCGTCTTGGTATAACGCGCTTACTTCATTAAGCAGTTCTTCTAATTCAGAACCAAAAATCATCTTGCTTTTCCGAACAGGTTCGTCATTCAGTAAAGTCTTTGCCACTGTTTCCACTTGATGTAAAATCTCGTCAATTGGAGCATTTATATCACCTTTTAATGCGTCGTAGAGAGCCTGCGTGTAATGCAGGTTGCTGAAGATTTCACCATCACAGAAGGCAATTCCAGCAATATAGTTCTTCATTGTTCCAGTGCGCGACTCTTGAGCGCCATATCGTTTGGTTCGCAACAAGTTCCCCAACACATATATAAAACCTTCATAGGTAGTATCCCGCAAGGTTTCAATAGTAGGAAATGTCACTTCTGGAATCACATGATCTAATTCGTTAATAGAACTTCGCATTTCTCCTGCTTCGCTCATCGTTCCGCCTTCAAAGGGTGCATTGAAAGTAAAACTGCGGTGTGATTGTTCGTAGGTGCTAAGAGAAAATGCAGAATCAGAGTAAACTTTGGAACGTTCCGAACCGCTATCACCAATTGCAAATCCATAAATAATGCAGTCAGGACATTTTTTACAAGATTTTTCGCCGTTGTATTCGCAGTATTTATCTTTATTTGATTCCTCAGCAGTGGTGAGATTAAGTGCGCGAAGTAATTCGCGTCCTGCAAGGCGTTCGGGGGTGGTTTGCTTGCGCTTAAACATCACCAAACGGCTAATTTGCTCTTTGTTCTCCAGTCCGGCTTGCGTCCGTGCAGTGTTAAGAATTCCATCAGTTTGAAATACTGGAAATGATTGGCTATGTCGCACCATAATAAAGTGGATGTATTTCCCTGTAGCCAAGCGAGGGAAATTTGTTTGAAATTGTGGCTTTAAGCTTTCTAAAACTTTCATGATTTTTCTCCTTATGATTCAGATTTTGATGAATTTTCTTGCAAAGCTAACCAACGATAAGCAAATTCAGCACCAGACTTTATCCGATTGCGGTTTTCTTGTAACAAGGCTCTGTCACCTTTATAAAGCTCAAGAAATAACTCTTTAACGCAGGTAGTCATAAAAGTGTGAATTGCCGTTAATTCTCGTGCTTCTCTTGTGGCAATATCTACAGATTTATCCATTATTAACGGACGTTTGTAGACTTCTTGACGTTGTAAGGCATCTTTGATTTGTCCGGCGGCTTGTAAAATCAAATCATCCTCATCAACTTGTTGCGGTACAGTAAGAATGACTTCCAAAGCCTTAGATATTGGTAGTAATATTGTGTGGCTTGATTCGCTCAATTTAGCTTGATAGAATGTGCGATATTGCCGCACTAACTTTTCCATGAGTTTCATCAAATAAATTCCTCCTGTTTTTTCTGTCTCATTTTTTGAATTCTCATTCTCTGCTCCTACCCAGACTTGGGCATATTGCCAATAATGTTGAACTTCTTCATTTGTGGGACGTTCTTTAGTAGGACGTTGTTTTTTATCACGACGCAATTGTTCTTCAGCTAAAGCGAAAATATTAAGTACATTGGTGCTAACTTCTCTCACAGTTTTAATGAAATCTCGCCACTTTGCATCAGGCGGCGAACTACGCGTATCTAAATGCAAGCTGTAAGCAATTAAAAGCCGTTGCGTTGCGTTAGTAAAATCTTGAATTCGCAAGGAAGTTGATAAACCTAATAAGTTCCAAAACCCAGCAGGTCCATCAACAATTATGGATTCTTTAAAGTCGCTGTCGCTGTTGTAAAGTGGTACATAACTGCTGGTAGCTATGACTTTCACTCCTAGCAACATGGGAAGTGTTAAGGCTAAAAAAGCAGGTTGTACCCAAGCATCTGTCAAGGTTTTACCACGTGTTGTTGTGTAACTCATTGCCATAAATGGTAACTCTTCATATTTATGCTTATCTTTCTCAAAACGACCTAATTGTGCTTCTTCTGATAGCCAATTAACAGATTGCAATCCACTGTAATTCATTCCTGCTTCTAGCCATTTTTTACGTACATCCCAAAGATTGACCTGCTTCATATTGTTGACTAGCAATTTGATAGCAGCAGCAGTTTGAGGTGAATAAACGTAGGCGGGGAAGATGTACAAAAATATTGGTTGCTGTTCTTCGAGTTTACCTGCTGGTACTGACCAGAAAGCTTGACGCAGTAGCATTTCCAAAGCCCATATTTTGGAAATTCCTCGTTTGATTTGCCGACCGCCAAGGGCATTTTTATTGCTGTACTGCTGGGGTTTAAATAATACAACAGAGTCCATCTGGTCTTCTGACTCAAATTCCCCAGAACTCAGAGAACAAATTGGTTGTTTAGCAGCTTTCGTCTTAGCATCGATATATGCAGCAAATTCACCTGCAAACGCTGGTTGTTCTGTTTCCCATCCTTTGACTTCTAAGTATTGAATCAAATAACGGTCAAAGATTTCACGGATGGGGCTATGATGTTCAGGTAGTAAGTTGTTATCACTTGCCCAAGTTGCTAAATCTTCTGCCCATTGATTGAGTTTTTCTGAAACATCTTCAGGTTTTAACGTGGGATGATTGGCAATATAATAAGCTGCTGCTTGATACCAACCATAATTGACTCCTCCTGACTGTACTTGTGTTTGTTCTGGTAATATTTTGTCTTGGATTTCTAAATTATTTAGCATCCAAGTGATATATTCTGGGGAGTTACCAAAAAATTCTTTTTGAGTCAAAAAGATAAATTCAGCGATGCGGTCAGCACGAATATCTGCACCTTGAGTGAGAAATTCTTTTTCAGATTCAGTTAAAGATAACTTCTCCAAACGTTTAGGTGTTGCAGGGTCTTTTTGATTATTGACACGCGCTGTGATGACATTTGGAAGTTGAGGAATCAGTTCAGCAGCAGAAAATAATTCTAATGTTTGGGGAGCAACTTTTAGTCCCTTACCATCTCGTTTAAAGCCGATATCTCCACCCAGCATTCTGCTACCTAAAACTCCGCTAACCTGACGCCAAATAAAATCTTGGAGTTCTAATCGGTCGGGAGTTTCGCTATTATTAGGTGCGAGATAAACGACACCTTGAGCAAAAAATAAAATTGGTTCCCATCCTAATTCTTTGGCAAAATTCACTGTAGCGTTGTGGATACCGTTAGTTAGAATACCTAAAGTATCCCGCAGGCGGTGATACACTAATTTTTTCTGAATACCTAGAAAACGTAGGTGTTCGCGCAGGCGATCGCCTCCAGATTTCGTATCAATCTCTCCTGGATCTTTAAGATGAACAGCAATGTCTCCAAAGCCGAGAAGATGGCGCAAAGGTAGCTTCAGGCGACGGGAATCGTTAATTTTAAATGTTTCCCAGTAAAGATTTGTTCCTTGTTTAAATTGGGTGTTTTGTGCCAGAAAAGCAATATCTGAAAGATATTCCCGCCATTCGGACCAAAATAAGTCAAAATCAAGTTTTTCTCCTAACTCTTGACAAACTTCCAGAATTGCCGGAATCTCAGAAGCGTGAGGAGGTTTCTTACCTTTACTACGACAATGTTTGTCATAATCATGGAGGGTAATTCCTAAGCACAAAAGCCGCTTTTCAATATTTGACAACGATAAATATTGGCTCAAATAAGGAATTAAATTCCAAGATGTTAGTAAGGCATTCAACACGTGCACCATTAAACTTTGGTCTGGATTTTGCGACCATTCTTTAGACCGTTCCCTGGCATATTGATCGCCAATTTTGCATAATATTTGATAGTGCGCTTCTTCAGAACCTCCTAATGCAGTAGCTAGAGAAAATTCTCGTTCCAATGCTGGCAGTATAGTCTCAATATATGAAAGCAGAATGGGGTCTGTATCTGCTGGTAAAGTTTCAATCAGCAGAGTTTGCAGTAGAGTTGTCATGAGGATTTACCTAAAAGATTGATGATTCAAATCGGTTGCTGTTAAACTTTTTCAACCGCCACTTAAGAGCTTCTAATAGCAACGCATCTTGATTAAAAGCACAGCCGTAGGGTTGTTCTGAAGCATCCGTAAGTCGATATAGACCAAATAAAGGGTTGAGTTTGAGAGTTTTGCTGACATGCCAATGGCTAGTAGGTGAACCTTTACGAACAGAAACCAAAAATCCAAGGAATTTCTTTTGTTTCAAGCAAGTGATAACGCCAGATTGAGGATGTCCCGCTAAACTCAGCTTGTCTACTAAAGAAAGTTCACCAACTTTCAATTCGCTACTCTTACGGTTGCAATGCAAGCTGATATTAAATCGTTCATCTACCCAACTTTGAACGCGAAGATAAACATTAATATACTCATCTGGAAATTCTTCTTCTCCATGACCAGATTTAGATGCTGCTTTCAAGTATGTTTCTCGGTCTGTGACTTCTACCATTGCATAGGGTAAAAATCTCAGCAGGTCATAAGTGTAAAAGCGATTATTGTCCCAAACAGCAGCTTGGAGAGTTGAACCACCCCGAAAACGCAAAAGTTCGTTTTGAGTCGCTTTACCAACGTCATGATTCTGTAAAGCAAACCACTGCTTGCGTGCACATTCCAGGTTTTGCGGGTAGACACGTTGCAAATCTTCAGTCATGCGATCGCGCACCTGTTGGCTTACCTTGGCGTTTTCCCGACTCATGCGTGTTAGCATTCCCTGTGCTTGCAATGCACCCCAACGCTGACGATATTCATCGAATTCTTTGGGTGCGTCAAAAGCATAGGCGATCGCATCTGTTAATTCACTTCGTTCCACCCTTTGGTCGGGGCTGAGTTTTTCTTGCAGTCTCGCCATTACCCAAGGCGTATGACCGGGAACCAAAATAAAAGCTTTGTACGCAGAACAACCAGGATGTCGTCCCAAGCGACCCAATCGTTGCACTATAGTTGCTGAATCGCTACTCTCAAAAATTAACAGATGAATTCTAAAGTCAACGCCAACATCTACAGCAGATGTCCCAACAACCAAAACTGGTTGGTCAGCATTTTTTAGTTGAGTTTGGGTTTGTAACCTTTCCTGGCGGTCAATTCGTCCGCTAATTTCTTTGACGATGACTCCTGGTAGTAATTTCTGAAGTTTCTGAGTTATGAGACCTGCTTTGGCAACAGAATTGACGATAATTAATCCTCTGCCTTTTGCTTCTGCATCCAAAATTTCTTGAATGCGAGGAACCATTTCAGTAAGCCATGACAGTGTATCTGTATCTTTTAATTCCACAAACTCTAGTTCAACACCTTGAAGAATTTGCCGATAGCCAGGAGTACTTTCACTAGAATAAACTCCTTCAATTTCTGCAACATTGAACCCAGAGGAGCGCAGTTGTTCAATGAAATCTAATTTGGGTGTCGCCGAAGTAAACAAGAACCGCCTTGGACGTGACTGATTTTCCTGGCTACGGCGGATGAGTGTCATGCTGTTCAAAACTGCTGCTTCTTGATGCGGTCCAAAAATATGAAACTCATCAAACACCCATAAATCAGGAAATTCTGCCAATGCTAGAGGTAGCAAGTCGCTACCATAAGCGGAATCTCGATACTGGAAGTGTGTGATGTAATGAAAAATATCAGGATTAGTCAGCAGAAATGGTTTATGTTCGATAGCCAATAGCAGTTCTTGAAACTTGTTACTTTGTTCTGCTTGTTTTACCCGGCGACTTAACTCTGCACCAAACAGGCGGTCAACTCGTTGAGAAGCATCCAAACCAAATTTTTTGTGATAATCTTTTTGTTGTTCAGTCTGGTCTTCTACCAGTTCGATAGTGGGGTATAAACCCATAATGCGAAAACTAGGATTCAGCAGCCCCGGTAAAGAAGCACCAAGAGATTTCCCATCTCCGGTCGCAGACTCATTAAAAATAATGTCAGCTTCTCCTTGCACGACCGCAGCACAGGTTTTTGCTTGGTGAGAGGAGAGGGGACAGGTGCAACCTTCCGGCGGGTAGAGGCTGGGAGCCTGTTGGTATACTTGGCATTCTTTTTTACAGCCAAGCGGACAGTTCCCAACTCCCGGATTAAGTTGGGAGTAGAGAGGGTGTAAGAAAACTTTCACGACAGTCTGAGTATCTCGATTGCACCCAGCATAATACCCATTTTGGAAAAGTTGTAGTCAAAAAATGACTATAATCTTTGATCAAGCGATCACCCATCTATAGCTTATGTCCAGCGATTCAATTAAAATCGCTGGCAGGTAGTGTCTGGTGCAAGATATTGAAAAGTAAAGCTTTGGCTATGTCATTGTAAGTTCACAAGCTACATATTAATGAAACTTGTAGGCGAAAACTTCACATCCAATAGATAATGATTTCCTCGCTTTACTTTTTTTGAAGGACTAATAATCAACTCCCCATATAAGTAAGGAACTACAAACCCTCCTTCTTTCAACAAGCGGTCTCTGACAGTTGTTACAGAAAAGTCTTGTCTAGCAACTGTTACGATAAGACCCTTAGTTTCTGTAGTTGTAAGCTCCTCAGCTAACTGAGCTTGATAAAGATCCAAGTTTAGGCGCGGGTGTCTGTTGGTTGGACTATAATTCTTAGACATGGGAGGCAACTCCTTTTAGTAAACAACACCAAAAGATGAAGCAGCACGATACGTGTTTGTGCAGCTGCTTCTGCGATTAACGTTGCAAGTAAGCGTCATGGGAAGTACCAGTTCCTGTGGCGCTGTTTGCTTTGGTGTCAATTAATATAGCACCAATCTCAATGAAAGGCTATCACCAAAAAAAAAAAGATATTATCATTTTTTGATAATATCTTTTTGAGACGCGTTATCCCAAGCTATGTCTTCCAAAACCGACACCAACTACAACCAAATAGCCTTTGCCCTGGAAATCCTCAAACAGCTAGCACAGAAGCCACGGAATCGAGATGAATTGGCTGATTTGCTATCTCCTTTTGTGGAAGCACACGGCAAGTCATCAGACGAAATGGACATCAAGCAAAAACTCACGCGTACAATTCGCAAGCTGAGAGACTGCGGTATTGAAATTAAAAGTGCGCCTCACCATCCTTACGAACTGGTGGAGTCGAATTTCCCCGTAATTCTCTCCACCGAACAGCGACAGGCGTTAGCATTAGCAGCTTATTTCTTCGCGGGGATGGGCTTTTCTGCACAAGCAAGCCAGATTTTGCGGATTGGTAATTTGAAAGAATCTGACATTCCCGCATTTGTCAAAGTTAATTTTAGCCCTCCCGTAGATTACACCGAAGACAAACTTGATGTTATTGTTCGTCACCTTCAGCAAAGGTTTGAGCAACAACGCCGTTACACTATTACTTACCAGAGCCGTAAAGGGGGGCAACGGATTTGGGATGTTGATCGCTCAGAATTGCGCTTTCATAACGGTGTTCTTTACCTGTTCGCCTTTATTCCCGACTGGAAGTCGTGGCGATTTCAAACTTTTCCCAACATTGACCAAAACCATCTGTTTCGGGTAGATCGGATAGCTAATGTCGGTCCTGCTTCTGATGTACACTGGCTATCTTGCGAGTTCCCTAAGCTGGAAATCTACTATCGCATGAGTGGTGACTTAGCAAATTACCAACCCCGGCGCGAGGGAGAACGTGTCATTAACCGCGATTCGGAAGGAAAATTTGTTGATATTGCGACCTTAGAAGATTATTGGTTCTGGTTTCGACAGCGAATGTTGCAATATGGGGCAAATGTTCAGGTTTTAACTCCAGAATTTTTAGCAAAAGAAATTAAAAACGAGCATCAAAAGGCATATGAAAAATATTGCTCATAGTCCAGTTCATTTGTAATGCCAGCATAGCTGCCTTTTAGCACTTCTGAGCGGAGCGCTCTGGACAGTTGCACCAAACAAAAAGCGCTCATTCAAGTCGGTGGTCAGGATTTTTAGAATGCAGAAGTTAATTCCAAGCAGTTGCAGCGATGATTTGAGCATTGGTATCATCCAGGTAAAACTCATAAATTGGCACGCCACTTCGCTCACAGCGCAATGGCTCAATAACTTTGGTGCCCACGGTACTGAGTCCTTTTTGCAAGATGTTGATGGCTGCGTTTACGTCCCTATCTTCCACAAATCCGCAATGCGGACAGATGTGAGTCCTAGTGGATAGAGACTTCTTCACCTTTTCGCCACAATTAGAACAATTTTGGCTTGTTATGAAAATAGCTAAAACTTAGCTTTGATTTGCCTTAATTGATTCTTCAGATTATCCAATGTTTGCTCCCACTGACTTTTCTTAGCTTTTGGTGGAAACACTGCAGGTGGGAGTGCAGGATTAAGATTGCGGTAATATTCCCAAATATTCCAGTAGGGACAACCAGGTTCAATCCGAATACCAGCCCAGTGAAGGTATTGCAGGGGTTGATTAACTGAAGGGTCAATCAATATATTTCCCTGAGTCTGAAAATGAGGACTTCCTCCCCAATTTCCTGGTGCTTTACCCTCTCTGCGGACAATGTTGAAGCGGCGTGGAATCCGTTTGAGGAGCATATAATTAATAATCGGTTGGTCGGAAGTTTTTTGGGAAAAATCAAAGTATTCTGGATGGGCGGCGCACTCGGCAAAGGTTTCATACAAATCCTGTTCTGAGATGATGTTTTTCTTTGAAGCCCAAAAACCACCGTTGAAAATATCTTTAACTTCAGTTTCAGTAAATACTTGTTCTTCTAAAACTTTCTGTGTAAAGACATTTTTAATGCCTCCTGCGTGTTGATAATCACAACAAAGAAAATCGTATTTTCCTAGATAGTTAAGATTGTCAATAATTTTTTCAAAGACAACTATATCTGTATCTATGTACAAAAACTCATCAAACGGTCCGAACCAACAAGCTTGCTTGCGAAATTGATTGGGACGGGCAAAAAACTTACTTCCAAAAACATCATGTAATTTTTTTGATAATCTATCGATAAAATCTAAGTCTTCGTATATTTTTACTCCATAATGCTGGTTAACTGTATCTGCAATGCTATGATAATTGTCATCGTAAGGAATCATGACAATTGGTGTTTCTGCATCATGCAATCGGATACTATTAAGTAGTGCGATCGCATGGTCAGTCACCTTATCGTTAGCAATAATATAAATTCCCCTAGTCATTGAATAATCCTCAACCTGCTAATCCTATCTTTCTTAAAATTCGCGTAGCTAAACTTGGAGGTGCATTGTAAGCTTTCGGCTTACTCTTGAACTTTGGTCGCTTGTCTGGTTCGTGCAGATAGCGATAGTGCAAGAAAATTTTCCGGTAAGGAAAATCAATATTTTCTCCAGCACAAACGCGGCTAAATAACTTAGACGACAAACCTATATAGTGAATATAAGTTAACCGATTACCTTTGTCATACAAGATATTGTCTTTTGCTTGAAAATGAGAAGAAGTAACGCAACAGCCAGTTTTTTCACTTTCAGGAAGAGAGTGAGCAAAATTATAGCTAGAGATGCCTGACCGCATGACCATGTAGTTAAGAATTGTTTGGTCAGGAGCCATATCATAAAGAATTTCTGCTTCTCCTTGCCGTAGTTGCTCTAGGAGCCATGAACGCTTGTGAGTATCAAATATATCTTTTTTGGAGGCATAAAAGCCTGAACAAAATATTTCTGTTTGCAGTCTTTCTGGTGTAAATAATTCTTTTAATTTAGTCGATGAGGCATTATAAACATGAGATAAATCCTTGAACTGGAAGTCATACACCACCCAGTCATATTGATTGAGTTGAGCAAAAACTTGCTCTAAGGAACTCATTAATAAAGTATCAGCATCCATGTATACAAAGCGGTCAAAAGGAGCATCAAAGGCACAGTAACGCCTATGGGTGCCGACTCGATAATATTTGTCACTACCAATTTGCCGCCAATGCTCTTGCGCGGTAGGATGAGCATCCCAAATATTGCGGACAAACTCATCCCATTGCTGAATTGAATCTTGATGATCGTAAAGTTGTACATTAGGGCGGCGAGCAATTTCCGCAGCAATTCCGGCTGTGTTGTCGTCGTAGGGATAGACGCAAACAGGCATTTTTTGCCCATAAATTGCCTCGATGCTATTGAGTAGGGCAACGAGTTGGTCGTAAACTCGGTCATTAGCGAGGGTACAAATACCATCCATATTTTTCTAGGGAAGGGAACAAGGGGAAAATTTGCTAAATAACTACTCCTATCCTGCCTGTACCCCGTAGGAGAACCCACAGGGTAGAATATTGAATTAAATAAACCGCCAAGACGCCAAGGACGCCAAGAAATACTGGGAAGGAAGTAAGAATAAGTTACGAGAATTTGGCAACAAATTCTGAAAGCCAGTTGAGCAGATTTAGTTTGTGGAGGATAATTTGTCTGGCTTCGCTTATCGCTTCCTTTGCTGCATACCAAGCATCAGGGGTAGCAGTCACCTCTTGTATGTAGGCAATGCCTTTTTCATCCAAGCTGGGTAACCGCAGAAAACTTCCTGGTGGCAATAGTTTATCAGCAGCTGGTCCACCATAGTAAATTGGCAGACACCATGCAAGAATCGCATCCCAAAGTTTTTCACTGACATACCAATCATTGTCAGCATAGTTTTCAATTGCCAGATTGTAATAATAGGGTGCCATGCCGTACCATTTGTTGCCCAACTCTCGTGGTGTTGTCGCCCATGCAGGTAAGCCGCGCCCGTACAAATCAAACTTAATTCCACTGGCTTGTAAGGATTGTAAAAACTGTAACCGTTGGCGATGCTTAGCTGTGCGGCTGATTCCGGAGGTAATCCAACTGCAAGATGCAACCTTTTCGGGAGGTGGCATTTCATTTAATTCACGAAATGAGTTGCTGTGATACCAAATTGCAGGCATATAATCAGGCGTGGGAGCAAAATCATCGGGTCCGGAAACGTAGCCACAATATTTCTGCGCTTGCTGATAATTCTGTTTGTTTCTTTCAACAACTTCATCTAATGGTGGTTCTCGCAGCAGATAAATTCCTTGTTCTTTGCTGACGCCGCGTAGTAGAGAATCGATGTTTAATTGAGATTTTTGCTGTTGTTTACGAAACGAATTTAACCAAGATTTCTGCTGTGTAGGTTCGGGAAAATCAAATTGATACATCAGCAAAAAATCTGGCTTGGGTGCAAGCGCCTGCATTTGTATATTGCCCCAAACACCAAATTGATGAGGCGTTTGTTGCCACAGCCAATCGCATCTTTTATCAAGATTTTGATAGCTGCTAATCATGCCAACAGTTTTTATAGCCATTTTTTTAGTTGTTAGGTGTTAGTTGTAGAGACGCGCCATGGCACGTCTGTTATTTGTTAGGAATTGTTTATGCAATAAGAGGAGGACGAAAAGATTCATCAACGTAACTCAAAATTTTTGCGGCTCGGTTTTCCCAAGAAAATTGTTTCACAAAATTGACACTATCTTCGTAACCTTGTATTTTCCTAGGATGAGTTTTTAAAACCTGCGCCACTGCTTCGGCAAATTTGCTGGGATTATCTGGTTCACACCAAGCAGCGATCGCCTTCGTATTTCTAAACTCGATTAACGAGGGAATTTCTGTCGCCACAATCGGAGTTCCAGAGGCAAAGTAGTCAAACAATTTTAGAGGAGAGGTGAATGTCGCTGCTTTTCCCGAACAATGAGGGTGAGCTAAAACATCGGCTGCTTGGAGCAAAGATGCCAAATCTTCTTGTAAGATGTACCCCAAGAATATAAGATTGTTCACCTGCTTTTGTTTTGCTAATTGCTGATAGTGTGCTACCTCGTTTTCCTTACCTCCTGCACAAGCAAATTGAACATTTGGCATTTCACGAGCTACATCAATCAGGATTTCGATGCCTTTAAATTGCTGTAGTGCTCCTGAATACACGATTAGATGCGATCGCCCATCGACCAAAAGTTTTTGACGCCATTGGGCTGCTTTTTGAGGCTGTCTCATCATAAACAGGCGATTGAAGCCATTGTGCAGCTTTATGACTTTTTCCGGTGGCATACCATTTTGAATCATGGTTTCCCGGATTGTATCTGCAACTGTGATAGAAATTTGAAACAGCGGACTATTAACTATTTCTGGTTCAAATAACTTTTCTTCGTGGTGGTGGTGTTCGTAAATTGCTGGAACTCCATTTTGAACAGCAGCTTTCACAAAGTTCCAGTCCCGACTATGGACAATTTTGGTTTGGGGCAATATGTGAAACGGGAAATAATACTTGGAAGCGATGGTGTTAGAGTCTGTAAATTTGCTTGGCAAATAATCAATTGGCCAAGGCATCGGTAGGGGAGCAACTTTTAGTTTGTCCTGGAGGTTGTAATATTTCACCAAATTTTTTGGTGTTTTTCTTGGTCGAAAAGGCAGAACTAAATCAATTGGGTTGAATGCTGCTAATCCTTTGTAGGGATAGACCAAAATTGTTAAGTAACCCAAGTTTGCAGCAGCGTTTGCCGAATTTGTAGACTGAACTAAGTGAGCTTCTGGTTTTGGTAACTCTTCTCTAATAAAAAAAATATAGTATTTTTTAAAAGCAATATTTTTCATAATTTTAGACTTTAACACTATCCTCAAAATGCTCTAATTTATCAAGTAGATGCATCGCATAGTGATAAGCTTCTGAAAGGATTTGATTTTGTTTTTGGGGCGTGTCTACTAAATTATCGGCAAGGGAGCGGAGAGAGCCAACCATAGGATTAAGGTTTGTTCTCAGATCCTCAGTTACAACCTTCAAAGTTTCATGTCCGGGAGCGACGCCGTTATTTTCTTCTGTTGCTGAAAATTGCCAGTTTTTCTCTAGGTTAACAATATCATCAAAAACATCTAGAGTATTGAGAATTCTCAAGGCAGATTTGTAGGATTCTTCAATTAATTCCTGCCGCTCTTGGGAATTGTCTGCCATATCATCAATTAATAAGCGTAAAAAGCCAAGCATTGAGTTAAGCCGCGTGCGAATTTCATGAGAAACGCGGATTAAGCTTTGCTTACGTTTGCTAGTTGTTTCTGACTTGTCGGCAAATTGCATTGCGTACAGGCGCGAGTAGAAACCACCCTTTTGTAAAAGTTCTTTATGGTTTCCCACCTCTACCACGCGTCCTTGATCGAGTACGGCGATTTGGTCGGCTTTTTGCACTGTGGAAAGGCGGTGAGCAATCACTAAGGTTGTGCGATCGCGGCTCAAATCATCCAGCGCACTTTGCACTAAACGTTCAGAAACGGTATCTAAAGCGCTGGTTGCTTCGTCTAGAATCAGAATTTCTGGGTCTTGTAGCAAAGCACGGGCTATAGCAAGGCGTTGTCTTTGTCCTCCAGACAACATCACACCGCGATCGCCAATCAAGGTATCAAATCCCTGAGGCAATTTGATAATAAACTCATAAGCATTCGCCCGCTTCGCTGCAATCATGATTTCTTCGTCTGTCGCCTCCGGTCGTCCATACCCAATGTTTTTCCGCACTGTATCATTGAACAGGAAGGTATCTTGGCTGACAATTCCCATTGCCTTTCGCAACGATTTCAACTCGAAATCGCGTAAATCCACGCCGTCGATAGTAATACAGCCAGATGTGGGGTCATAAAATCTGGGTAAAAGGTCTACCAGTGTAGATTTCCCTGCACCAGAACTTCCTACCAAAGCCAGTGTTGTACCGCGTGCTATGTATAAATTTACATCTTTTATCACTAACTTATCATGACCAGGGTAGGCAAAGGAAAGCCACTTGAAATGTATTCCGTTTTGTAATTTTGTGTACGGTATTTTACCGTTACCCATCAACGGCTTATTATCCAGACGTAAAAAGTCAGCAACAACTTCCACGCTGCTAGCGGTACTGGCAAAGCTACTACGAATGGTATTAAGCTGAGAAATCAAAGGTAGTACTCGCAACAGGACTAATAAATATGTGAGCATGACAGCGGAAAGCGACGTAATTTGCTGTGCAAAGAACGTGCGACTTAAAAAGACAATCAGGAGTATTGCTGTAATACCCATGACTTCACTCACGGGTGCTATTGCCTCAGAATTGATCTGAGACTGAAAATCTGCTTTTTCGCGATCGCGAATCAGCTTCTTAATCCGATAAAATTCTTTTTGTTCATTACCCGTTGCCTTCACCAAACGAATTCCGTTGAGGGTTTCTAGCACAGAGATTGAATATGCTTTAGACATATCGCTCAACTGCTTGCCAAAGTTCTTAGAACGAGAAATAGCATATTGGTTGACTAACGTTACAACAGACAGCAAAATTGTAGAAGCAATTGTTAATTCCCAAGAAATTGACAGCAGCAACCCGACGAAAACTATAATTGTTATTCCAAGAATAATTAACTTAACTATACTACCTATAGCAGTGGCGGCACGACCAATTTCTCCACCAAGGCTGTTAATTAAATCACCAACTTTCATCTTGGTGTAATAATCTATATCTATTTCTAGCAATAACTGTAAGCCTGCTTCGCGCATATCAGAAGTCAGCCGACGTGTTAAATTACTAGAAGCCAACGTACTCGCGTAACTCGCTAAATTTTTCAAGAAAATCGTGAATATAATTGCCCCCGCCATGACCAATAAACGGTAATTTTCTGGAACATTATCAAAGGGATACATGATTTTTTTGATAATGTTAGGAGCACCGCTTAAATCTACTTCTTGTCCCACAATCCTGAGAATGACTGGCACAATCAGAGCCGTACTCACACCATTAAATAAAGCTCCAGAAAATCCTAATAGAATTGTTAGGAAAATTACAACTGGATAAGGTTTAGCAAATCTTAGTAGTAGCTTACTGGTTGACATCAGGAATGTTTATCACAATTTACTTATTATTTGTAAACTTATTTTCAATCATTTCATCTCAAATGAAAAACAGGACTTATCTTTTAGCTCACAACTTAGCAATCACCGACTTTAAAGTAGATGCCATAGTCTCTATGCTATATTTTTCTATGCATCTCGCCCTTGCCTTTGAGCCTCGCTCGTTAGCTGACTCTAAATCCTGAAATATACACTGAATTTGCTGTGCAATTTGTTCCGGAGAACTAGGGTCAACCAAATAACCAGTTTCGCCTAAAATTTCTGGAATATCTCCAACTCGTGTTGACAATACAGGTTTAGCCATTGCCATCCCATCTGTCAACTTTAGCGGAAACTGGGCGCGAGCAGTCAGAGTATCTCGCTGAGGAACAACCACGATATGAGCAGCTGCTACAATCTCAGGCATAACCTCCACAGGGAATTTTGGTAATTTTATAATCCAACGTCCCCATTTTTGAATGAGTTTATCGTCATAATCATCGTAAGGGCTACCACCGACAATGACGAGTCTTATATCTGGCTGATTCAACTGATCCAATGCTATTAAAACATCTTCAACCCCCTTATGAGGTCGTGGTGCGCCAGGAAACATGAGAACTCGGTAATCAGAAAGACCATAACGTTCTCTGCTTGCTTCTGGGTTATATTTATCAGGATCAAACATTGCAGTATCTTTGCCATTAGGCAAATAAGCACCGCCAAAACGTTCTTTAAGAAACGCAGTATCTATGGTTACTGCATCTGCATTTTGCACTCTTGCTTCCATCCACTGTAGATACAAAGGATGATCGGGAAATCTCAATGCACCATTTTTTTTGAAAATGTCCCGATAAAATTGCTTGAGACTAGGATGATACTTCCATTCAAAACCACCATACCAACTCAGTTCCCAGTCATCCATATCTAATAACAGAGGACGACGACTCCTGAATTTTTTAAGTAAAGATACACCAAAACTCGTAGGCTTGGGTTTTACTGCATAAATAATATCTCCATCTAATTTTTCTAAAAGCTTCGGAATGGAGCCAAAAAACTTAGGATAATTTGTACCAGGAATGGAAATAATCTCAATTCCAGAAGGAGGAATTGCATACAATTCTTTCCCGTAAAGAAAACCGACAATTTCTACTTGATAATTAAGACTTTTAAGTACTTGAGCTAGTAAAAATGCCCGAACACTTCCACCTCCGGACAAGTCGCTCACAACTAGTGAAACTTTTGTTCTCATTATATTTACGTAATCAAAAAAAATATTGCATGGCAATATTCACATCTTGCACGCCCGCTTTAAAAGCCTTATTTTTGCCCCCTCCTCGCTTGCGGGGAGGGGGTTGGGGGGTGGGGTGCATTCCGGTGAGAATACTTATTTTTATTTAACACGCCAAGGATTTCTCACTTGATTGGGTAAAAAAACTTTTGCCAATTTGTCGAACACTCGAGTATAAAAAGAACGAGTAATATCTTTAGCGTACTGAGGTCTGTAAGGATAAGTACAGTGAAGCACCTTAATTTGTCCTTCAATTTTATAATAATCCTTCCATTTACTTAGATAGTTGTATGTAGGTGGTAGTATTTTCATTTTAGGCCGGACAGTTTCAATAGCTGAAGCAAAAGCCCCTTGGTCTTTTAGTAACAATTTCTCTTGATTGTTTTTCACGACTTCAAAATAACCTTTAAATTCCTCAAAAAATACCTTGGTCGTTTCTGTTTTCCGAAAAGCCATAAAACCCCCATTATACTGAATGCTATCTTCCTTGAGCGGTAGACCAACAGATTGTAGGGTTGGCAAAACATAGGGTAAATTTTCTTGTTGATTACCTCTTAACAAATTTGTAGCTTTAACAATATAAGGTTGTACATCTTCAGTTAATAAAAAATCATAATCATCCAAATACTCAAAGACATCATTAATATCTGTCAGTAAGCAAATATCGGAATCTAAGTAGATTGTTTTGTCAAATTCCGAAGATTCATACAAAGCTAATTTTGCTAGCCGTGATGCCAAAACTGTATTTTCATTGGTAGGAGCAGGTTTCAAGATGACATTTTTAAAAGCGAGCAGGGAAGGATATAGAACTTTGGGTACACGGTCAATTAAAATAATGATTGGTTCTTGATGAAATTTCCTGACTGAAGCTAAAAAATGAACACAATCTTGAAAAGAGTACATACCTGTTAAGATTGTAATAAATCCTCGCCTTTCTTTTGCCATAAAAATTTTAGCCACTTAATATTTATCTAGATAATTTTGAACTTTGTGCCCCCTCCGGAGGAGCTGCGCTAACGCGCAGCGTGTCCGCAGGACATATTTTGAATTGTTAATGCGTCCATTCCCAAAAACTTTTGCTCCAGTCATCGTTATAGTGAAACACCCCTTGCCATTGATAATAATGAACAAAATCTTTAAGTTCTAAAGCTTTATTCACATCCCTAATCATATAAAGTGGTCGCTCTCCATAAAAAGACGCCCACATAGTATAACTACTGGGAGGACCGATAATATAGTCGCATTCTGCTAAGGCATACATATCCTCAATAATATGATTATTTCCATAGACATAAGATAAATGTTGGAAAGAATCCGCGTCTTGCTTCTCATTAGAGCAAATCAAAAAAGTGACTTTTTTATGAGGAAATAGCGATCGCGCTGACTCCATAACCTTTAAATACTGTTCAGCTTGATAAAAATACCTGCCATCTTGATGCTGTCGATAATCTCCTTGACGAATATGAACTCCTATGAGGATATCGGTTCCATTCCTAATACTGGATATCAGTTTTGCAATATTTTCTTGATATTTTTTTAGAGGTTGGAAGTATGCACGAATAGCATCACCGTGTTTCCGGAGATTTGCTGTCTCATCGACAAACCATCCATCTCGAAATAGCCAACCTTTGAAGAAGTTGAGTGACTTCGGTTTTAACTGTTCAACTATATTAGACCGACTCCAATTAAATGGTTTATCTCGCTTAATGTCAATGGTATTGAAGCGTCCGCTTTCAGCTAGAGAACGATTGAAATTATAGTAGTATTGGCGTATTTTTTTATTTCCTGGCATTGACAATAGAGGAGCAGGATAGCAACAGAGAAAATCTTTAGCTGTTGACTGAAAAAACTCAGCATATTCTTCAAATGCTGGATTCAATACTGTGTATTTATTTTCTCTAGCGAAAGCTATAAAGTTAGCAAAAAGTAGCAGCCTATTGCCTAATTGTCCAGATTTTGCAGATATGACTAACATATTTCTAACCGGAAACCTATTTAGTTAAGATTTCATGAACTTTTTTTGTACATTCAAGGTATAACATAGTATTTTTGCATTATTATAGAGTATAATTCATTGCATATTGCTTTTTGGTATTGGGTTCCTAATTCTGCAAAATTTGAGTATCTTTAAAAGACAAAATAAACGAAATAACTATAACTTTGTATTTGCTGTTACTCCCAGAGAAATTTTACTCATAAATTGATGGTAGTAGTGCAATTCGTCAGCGGGAGCTGTAGGGCTTTGCCCTTGCCTTAGTAGGAATATTGCTTGTACAGTAAGCTTTTTAACCTTTTTCAACTGGATAGTTATTTTCACCGCGCTGCACTAGTACCAGGGATAAATAGGTTTTCAGTAAAAGTACGGTCATAAATTATGATGGATCATGGGCTGTTCAAGCTCTCGTCAAAGAAAAAATATGATAGATGACACTTGTGCAAGATTGCCTAGGCGAATGGAATTTGCGTCCGAACGAGACTTTATCAGCAAGACAAGTGTTTCAATAGGGAGGCAGAGGAAATGCAGGTCATCCGTTTAGCAGCACTTTCAGATAATTACATCTTTGTGCTGCACGATCCAAACCAAAATATTGCTGCTGTTGTCGATCCAGCCGAAGCAAAACCAGTTTTGCAGAAACTGAACGAATTAAAAGCGTCGTTGGTGGCGATTTTTAACACGCACCATCATAATGACCATGTAGGAGGGAACCGCGAACTGATGCAACAATTCCCTGATGTGACAGTTTATGGTGGGGCTGAAGATAAAGGGAGAATACCAGGACAGCAGGTGTTTTTACAACAAGGCGATCGCGTCGAATTTGCACAAAGAACAGCTGAGGTGATCTTCGTTCCGGGACATACTCGCGCTCATATTGCCTATTATTTTCCTCCAGAAAACCCAGGTGAGACGGGTGAGTTATTCTGCGGCGATACTCTGTTTGCAGGTGGTTGTGGTCGCTTGTTTGAAGGGACACCAACGCAAATGGTAGACTCCTTAAGCAAACTCCGCTCATTACCTGATGATACCCGCGTCTGGTGCGCCCACGAATACACTCTGAACAATCTAAAATTCGCCCTCACCGTAGATGCACAAAACGCCGACTTACAAACTCGTTACGACGAGGTGAAGGCGTCCCGGAGTCGGAAAGAAGCGACTGTTCCCTCGCTTTTGGGCGTGGAAAAGCATACAAATCCGTTTTTACGTTGGGATCAGCCAGCATTACAATCAGCTGCTAACAATCGTGACTCCGTGCAAACCTTTGCGTGGATACGAGGAATGAAAGATAAATTTTAGTCATTAGTCATTAGTCATTAGTCATTGTAGAGACGCTTTCATGAGAGCGCGTCTCTACATCTTTGTCATTAGTCTTTGCTAAACGATACAATACAAGGATGCTCAGAAAGTAGTATGGGACAACAAAAATAACTAGACAGTTAGAAATAGGTTCAAACCTTGGTGATGTAAGTTTTTTCTCCTGAGTTCTGAGTTCTGAGTTCTGAGTTCTGACTTCTGACTTCTGACACTAGGTTTATTTTTCGTGTAGGGAACAGTTGCGATCGCGCCCTACATTTCGCTATCATTTGTAAGTTTCGGGCTATACGCAAAGCTCCTTGGAAGACAGCTACACTCCTAGCGAACTATCCGGCTGTTGCCCAAGCAATTAAGATTTTAGAGAAAGCACAGAAAAAAGAACAACGATGGCGAAACGTGTACAGTTAGTTTTAACTCAAGATATCATCAAGCTAGGCAAATCTGGCGACTTAGTAGAAGTTGCTCCTGGCTATGCTCGTAATTATCTCATTCCCAGAAGTTTGGCAACTCGTGCCACTCCTGGTATTCTTAAGCAAGTCGAACGTCGCCGCGAGTTAGAACGTCAGCGGCAATTAGAATTGAAGCAACAAGCCCAAGAGCAAAAAGCAGCTTTGGAAAAAGTTGAAAGCTTCAAAATTGCTAAGCAGGCTGGTGAAGGCGAAGCTATTTTCGGTACTGTTACCAGCCAAGACGTGGCAGATGTCATTCAACAAAGCACAGGACTGGAAATAGATCGGCGTGGTATTACCATACCCGATATTGGTCAGTTAGGTACTTATGAGGCTGAAATTAAGCTGTATTCTGACGTGACAGCAACAGTCAACATTCAAGTTGTAGCTAGCTAAAAATTTTACAGAAGCCGAAGCCCCGTGCAAAGTGCTTCTGACAGATAGACACAGATAAATCTCACATATCTGTGTTTTTCTGTATTTATCTGTGATTTCTTTTTGTAGTAAGGACTTTAGTCCTTGCTTTAACGTGAGTTCGATATATCCTGATTTGACCCCTCTCCAAACCTCTCCCCGAAGCGGGGAGAGGCTTAAAAAGCCTATTATGCTCGTACGTGCGTTGCGGATTTTTGCCCCTTCCCTTGTAGGGAAGGGGTTGGGGTTAGGTTTCGTCGAACTCACGTTGCTTTAGTCGAGAGGACGCGCATTCCTCACTATGAACTTCCAGACATGATATTACTCGTTAATGTCCTCGCGGTTTGTGTTCATCCAAATCGTAGATAAAACCTCTACATCTATCTCCTTTCTCTCACCCTCTTGAGTATTTTTAAACAGCACTGTAAACGCACCTGCACCCAACCTATCCTGAGGAAACATCCGATAACAAGGCACAGAAGTTAAATGCGATTGATAACTTTGTAAATGACTAATCTCCACCGCTTGAAACTCAGGAAACCTTTCTAAAAACCATTCACAAACTTCCTCATTTTCCTCAGGAGAATAGGTGCAAGTCATATAAGCAAGATACCCTTGCGGTGCCACAATTTGAGCAGAATTGGCTATAATCCTCTTTTGCCGATTCGCACTTTTATTAATAGCTGTTGGATGAAAACATCCTGGTGCCTTCTCCCCTTTAGCAAGTAATGATTGCCCAGTACAAGGCGCATCTACTATTACTAAATCACTAGATAAAGATATCTTTTCAGCTAAAATACTAGAATCTTTATTAACCACAGCAGAGGGGTTAATATGACAACGCTTTAAATTAGAAATTAACATTCCTAAGCGTTTGCCAATGACTTCATTACTTATGAGCAATTCAGGCTGCAAGCCTTTCCAAGCAAAGACACTCTTTCCTCCAGGTGCAGCACACATATCAAAAACTAACTTGAGAGGACTAGGAATTGTTAACAAAATAGAAGCCGCAAATACAGAAGAAAAATCTAGACAATAAAAATATCCCTGTGCGTGCAGCGGATGTTGACCGGGTTTTTCTCCAAAGGATAAACGGTCTATGAATTGTGGTTGCCAAGCCGTGGGCATTTCCACAGAAAAGGGAGATTGCTCCGGCTTTTCCTGACACCAAAGAATGCAGGGATGGAAAGGTTTGGGATGAATTAAAGCATCAACAAATTTCTCTTGTTCATCTAGATTTTTAAATAAACGGCGCGAAACTTTAAGTAATAAATTAGAAGCTTTCTCCATAAATTGTTGTCAATAAGTAAGTAGGCGAAAACAAATTGAAGATAGTGTAGGGTGAGTTAGGCGAAGCCGTAACGCACTAAACCCGCCAATTTGATGCGTTACGCTAACGCTAACGCATCCTACAGTGGTTTTATATTTAATTCAGCCCACGTACTTATAGCCCTAATAGTCTTTTAGTTAATAAAGGTGTCCCCAAAGCGATTACGGCTACCACGCACTCAAAGTGCTTTCCTAAGTTACAGTAGGTGATGAAAATAAGTTTTCTCATTGCACTGAGATATGAAAACCGTCATTGTGATATTTGCAACTTTACTTATCACCTGCACATCAGCTTTTGTAGCCGAAAAATCCTATGCAGAAGTAAGTACTGTAGCTCCTCGCATCACTATTAGTGAAAGGTGTCAGCAGTTACAGTTAAACTGTACTCAGTCTAAGCTGTTAGACGTCGGGCGCAAGTTAGAGCAGTTGTACGTAAGCCGATATAACGAGAAACCACCTCAACAGCGCGGCGTCAACGTCTACACCACCGCTAACATCGACCTAATTGACCAAGTATTCATTAATCAGCTAGCAAAAGAAAACGAGAAGCTACGCAAAGACTTGGAATTAAGGGATACCAATATTCAGCGTCAGGGTAAACGCATGTAATTTGCTTCAAGTGGATGAACCAAGAACCCCACGGCTTCAAGCCGTGGGAGTGTCAATCAATTGAGTCATTAGTAATGAATTTGTAGTTGCGCTTGGGCGCAGCTACAAGTTAAGAAGTATAATAAGCACTTTTAATCTTCATGCCGATGTTGCCATGCAGCACCAAAAGCCGCCCCAGCCCCAACTATCAAGCCGGTACTCATTCCCTCTATAGTTCTACTCGTTTGGTCTTGGGTCAGACATTCACTCGTCACTGTACTGGCTTGTAAACACGAATTGCTCTCTGCCCAACTTGTGGTGCCTCCTACAATCACACCAGCTAAACTACAGGAAACAACGAGAAGCAAAAGGCGTTTAGTTTTTATGTCTTTAGGCAGTTGCATAAATTGTTGTGCATGGTAAGTAGTCCACAACTACTTTACACATCCACGCGGCTCTTGTCAGCTGGGTGTTCATTCTTTATCGAGAGTAGAGAGATGAGGGAGATGAGGGGGATGAGGGAGAAAATTCCTCCTTTTCCCTTTGTTCCCTTGCCCTCCAATCTCTAGATATCACTCAATCCGTAAGTTAAAGGGTAAGCGAACATACATACCCTGTGGGTCGTTCATCTTTTGCAATATTGCTAATTCCTGTTGCAGTTTTTGGAATTCAGCCATTAACGGATCTGGTGCTTTGAGTTGCGCTTTATTCACTCCTAAAGCAGTTCGCGCTTCTTCACTAACTCGTCCAAACAGGCGTTCTTTAAGAGTGCCTCCTTTGGGATGTTCCTGCAATTCCCAATTTTCTCCCAGATTCGCCGCACCAGAAGCGTATTTAATAGCAGCATCCAAACCGCCAATTTCATCCACCAAACCTATTTGCTTCGCCGCTGCACCAGACCAAACTCGTCCTTGAGCAATTTCAGCCACTTTTTGCTGTGGGAGTTTACGACCTTGTGCTACTTTATTCAAAAATAGACTGTAGATGCGGTTAACATTGCGCTGGTATAGTGCCAATTCTTCCGGTGATTTGGGACGAGCAACTGTTTGATTATCAGCATAACGGGCTGTTTTCACTGAATCCCAGGTGATACCGTTGTTATTGGCTAGCTTTTGGGCATTCATGAGTAGTCCAAACACACCTATGGAACCTGTAATTGTGTTTGGTTCAGCAAAAATCCGTTTGGAGTCTGTTGCAATCCAATAGCCACCAGAGGCGGCGACATTACCCATCGATACCACAACCGGTTTTTCCTGATTCGTCAGCCGGACTTCCCGTTGCATTTGTTCAGAACCCGTGACGCTACCACCTGGGCTGTTGATCCGCAAGACGACAGCCTTAACATCTTTGTCCTGTCGCAGTCGGCGGAAGATTTTGGCAAAGCGATCGCCTCCTACATCTCCACCATCTCCTAGACCCTCGACAATCTCACCTTCTGCATAAACCACTGCTATTTTATTTTTGGAGTCGCGTTCTACACCAAAGGACTTCCCAGGAACTTGAGCATACTCTCTCAAGCTGATTTGACGAAATGTTTTATCTTCCTTGTCGCTGTTGGTCAACTGCTTGAGTTCAGCAACTACCTGATCGAAATGCGCTACCTTATCCACCAAACGATTGGTTTTCGCTTCATCTGCCAACAACAAAGCCTGACTATCTGCGATCGCCTGCAATTGTTGCGGCTTCATTTTGCGACTTGCTCCTACCGTAGCACGCCACTCACCCCAAACATCATTCAACAATTGCTGAGTTTGTGCACGGTTTTCTGGACTCAGCTTTGTAAGTAAATACGGTTCAACTGCTCCTTTAAACTTGCCAACTCGTATGACCTGAACCCCAATACCGTACTTCTCTAATGCTCCTGCAAAAAATAACGGTTGCGTGCTAAAACCGTTAATTTCTATTGCTCCTAACGGATTAACAACAATATTATCAGCTACCGAACTTAAATAATATTCTCTTTCCCCCCAATCCACGCCATATGCCACAATCTTTTTCCCAGCAGCGCGGCACTTCTCCAACGCTTGACGGACTTCCTTAAGAGTGGCAAAGCCAGTGCTTCTACCTTCTGTCGCGCGGCTAGCATCTAAATATATTCCCACAATTCGTTTGTCACGTTGTGCTTTTTCCAACGTGTTCAAAACAGTGCGGAGTGACATCCTTTTGTTCTCTTCACCTGATAATGCGTTCTCAAGAAATTCGCTAGAACTTGGCTCCCCATCAGTGATGTTTGTTGACAAGTCAAAAACCAGCACTGACTTATCTTTGACAACAGGACCCGTATCTTTGGATGAAGCTGCTGCAAATATTAGCAACAATAGTCCAGTCGTTCCCAGACCGCAGAAAATGAACAGCCCCAGTAGGCTTCCGATTAAGCTGGCAAAAGTTTGTTTGAGAAAATTAGGCATATTTGTTGTTAGTCATTAGTCATTTGTTATTGTAGAGACGCGCTGTTTGAAGCGTCTCTACTTTGTCATTAGTGCTTAGACTTAGAAATTGAGAACTAATGACTTGACTCTGTATCTTCTTAATATTTCCACTCTATTAAACTCAATTGTTCACATCTATCACCCAACAACCTAAAAACTAAGGGTTCTTATTATTATTTTATTTCTTGTAAACTTTTGGAACACTTCAGTTGTTCTAGTGTAGCGTTACCAGTGCAAAATAACACAGTCGTGATTTCGGCAAGTAACACCTCAGCTAAGTCGTAAACAGCAGCTTCGGAAACAGCAGCAGCTTGCAGAAAAGGCATTGCCAACCCAGCAATGTCTGCTCCCAGTGCCAGCGCTTTTGCTATGTCCAATCCATGACGTAATCCGCCCGAGGCAATCAAAGGTACATCAGGAGCGATCGCACGAATACTAGTAATACACTCCGCCGTTGGCAAACCCCAGTCTGCAAATGTGCTTCCCAGACGGCGTTGCAAAGAATTTTCTGCCCGTTCGCTTTCCACCTTTGCCCAAGATGTCCCACCAGCACCAGCCACGTCAATCGCCTTGACTCCAGCAGCAATGAGTTTCTCTGCCATTGCCGAGGAGATGCCATTGCCCACTTCTTTAGCAATTACGGGTACTGATAATTTGCAGCATAGAATGCTAATTTTGTCAAGCAAGCCTTTAAAATTTTTATCACCTTTAGGTTGAATACATTCTTGTAGCGGGTTGAGGTGCAAAATCAAGGCATCAGCCTCTAAAATATCAATAATTCGCAAACACTGATCCAAACCATAACTGTAGTTCAGTTGGACTGCACCCAAATTGGCAAACAACAGAACATCAGGGGCGTACTTGCGAACGGCAAAGGTATCAGCAACTTGGGGTTTTTCCACCGCCACACGCTGGGAACCAACACCCATCGCTATTTTATAATGCTGGGCAACTTCCGCTAAACGATGGTTAATGATTCCCGCCTGTTCAGTTCCTCCTGTCATAGAAGAAATCAGCATTGGTGCAAGAAGCTGTTTCCCCAAGAAGGTAGTACTGATGTCAATCTCATCAAGGTTGAGTTCGGGTAAGCAACAATGGGTGAAACGATAGCGTTCTAGTCCATTTGTGGTTTGCTGGAATTGTACATCTTCTTCTAAACAGATGCGGATATGGTCGGCTTTGCGCGATTGGGTTGCTGCTGGAGTTGTAGGATTCATGATGAGGTATCACTGAAAGCGGTTGCGATTACCATTTTCTCAGGTATTCTCTCCACTGGGTGGCGTTCATCTAATACAGTTCGGTTACGGTTCGTCACAAGGTGACCCCTACCTACCCAGCCTTAACAAAGCCTATTCTCCAAATCATCTTTGGTGGTATATTTTCTTTCAATTGACCAGCGCCTTGGGTGGAAACAAGCTAAAGGTAGCTAGATTGTGTTTGACGCTGGCATGTTATAGTCTTAAGAACTTTATGATAATACGGTAAATCTGCCGACTTATTGTATTTTAATTATTAACTTTAGGTTAAGAAACGAATCTGTGGTGAAATAATCGGAAAAGCTTATACACAAACGGTTAATTTAGAATACAGGTTAATCAAAACAAGATGTAGAGAAGAAATTATTTGTCGCTCTCATTTTTCATATTTTTATCTATTTAGTAGATAAAAATATATCTTTCGGAGGATGCAACGTAATTATTACTGGTTTACGTTGTTATAAAATTTACAGAAGTTAAATTCAAATTAAATACAATTAAAGTAAATTATAAATAGGAGGTAGATTAATGGAAAACTCTAATCAAAGAGACAAGGAAAAACTTCTCTACCCTCACGCTCGCTACTACGGTCAAATAAAGCCAGAAAATCTAGTATTTAACGCCAATCTCCAAGAATTTTCTCAGAAGGTAAGCTATATCAGTTGTTTAGAAACATCAGGGAAATTAGCACCACAAGAAGCTTATGACAAGATTAAGGCACTTTGGAAACAGCTCAAACGCAGCAAAAAAGAATTGGGAATTGGCAACGGATCATCAGACATAACTAAAGACATAACCTAAAGTATCTCAAAATCATCGTTGACTAGCTCAAATTCTTTTGGGCTCAAAGACAGCACAATGTCTTCTGAATCTACCTGAATTAGCCAGCGTTCACTAGGGTGAGCGCCTGATAGTACTTCTTTGGCACAGATTTTCCCAACTCGTCCAGCTACATATGCTGGACGTAAAATCAGCACTTTATCTCCAACTTTGGGCTCTATCGCACTCCTCATCCACAACTTTCAAAAATGAACTGTTCTCCATGAAAACCGAAGTATCCTTAACCTTAGGTTAATAATAGATATGATGAAAATACCCCTTAAGACATAGGTAATTAGAATTAAGATATGTCTTAAGAAGTATCTGTTAGTTTTTTATCCAAAAGTGCCAGTAGGAGAATTTCTAAACTTGCGGTTGACAGTTGCGCAAGTGTTTTCTAGGCTCAAGTTGCGGTTAACTTTTTCGCGCCCCCCCACTGAAATGGTACTCCATTCAGTGGCGGGATATAAGGCGGGCTATGACGATTGCATCTTCGACCAATTCTTACCACAGGTAAGAGAGGAAGAAGATGTATGAGGAATAGCCAAATATTTCCGGAGTGTTGTTACTGAAATATGTATATAATAGTAACAGGTCGATATTTGGAATAGTTGAGATGAGAAGACAAGCTGTAAAAGTTCGCTTGTATCCTACTGAGGAGCAAGTTCAAATACTTGCACAGCACTTTGGTTGTGCTAGATGGTTCTGGAATTATGGGTTGAATAAATGCATTGAAACCTATAAAGCAACAGGCAAAGGCTTGTCTCAATCTGGACTCAATTCTTTGTTACCAGCACTTAAAAAAGACAAAGATACTGAATGGTTAGGAGAGTGTTACTCACAAGTTTTGCAGTCTGTGAGTCTCAACCTTAGCCGTGCATATCAAAACTTTTTTGAAGGTAGAGCAAAATATCCTAGATTCAAATCAAAACATCACCGTCAATCAATTCAGTATCCACAGAAAATAAAACAGGTTGATGAATGTTTGAAATTTCCAGGTAAATTAGGTGTTGTCAAAGCTAAACTACATCGACCACTTGACGGAACCATCAAAACAGTCACTGTGAGTAAATGCCCGTCTGGTAAGTACTATGCTTCTGTCTTGATGGAGTATGAGGGGGACTACCCGGCGTCAAAATCAGAGGGGAATGTAGTTGGTATTGATTTGGGAATAAAGGATTTTGCAATTACCTATGATGGGGAAAAAGTATCCAAATATCCGAATCCTAAACACTTAGCTAAATATGAGAAAAAACTAGCCAAGAAACAGCGTACTGCTGCACGTAAAGTTAAAGGTAGTAATCGTCGTAGAAAGGCTAATAAGATTGTCGCTAGGGTATACGAACAAGTTAGCAATGTCCGTCAAGACTACTTACACAAGTTATCTAGAAAGATAGTTGATAACAATCAAGTTGTGGTAGTTGAAAACCTAAACGTCAAGGGCATGGTTCGTAATCATAAACTAGCTCATGCTATATCTGATACGGGGTGGGGAACTTTCGTCAACTTCTTGTCCTACAAACTAGAACGTAGTGGTGGGACATTGATAGAAATTAATCGATGGTTTCCTAGCTCCAAACTTTGCTCTAATTGTCATTACCAAATCTCGGAATTACCACTAGACGTGAGAAGTTGGACTTGCCCCAGTTGCGGTACTCATCATGACCGGGACGGCAATGCTGCAATAAATATTAGAGCAGAAGGTATCAGAATGCTGTCCTCCTCTGGGACGGGGGAGGCTAACGCCAATGGAGAGGAAGTAAGACCAATTCGCGGGCGTAAGCCTAAGATGCGGCATTCCTCCGTGAAGTTGGAAGCCCACACTCAATCGGTACTCCGATGAGTGTGTGGTAGTTCACAGTAGTCTCACAGCATAATCAAACCCAGCCTTACACCAACAGCAACAGCTTCTGTACGTGTCGAGACACCCAGCTTTTGAAAAATAGATGAGACATGAAACTTAACAGTATGATCTGAGATGTTTAAACGTTTGGCGATCGCCTTATTACCCAATCCAGAACCAAGCATATTTAAAACCTCTATTTCTCGTGGTGTCAGTGCTTGCACAGGATTTGCGGTTTCTTTTTGCCGCACACTCGACTCTTTTAAAGCAAGCAGAGACTCGATAGTATCAGAATGCATCACCACTAACCCAAGAGCGATCGCCTCAACAGCCGCGACAATTTCTGACTCTGTGCTAGTACTTGGTAATATGCCGCGTACACCAGCACGCAGTGCTGCTTGAAAGTCTATACTATCGACATCAGCAAGAACAATCATTGCAACTGGGTCTTGCTGCTGTTGTGAGGAAAGCAATTCCCAGACTAATTCCTGAAAGTTGCCACTCACATCCAGCAGCACAACATCGGGTTGTAATTGCTCAAATTCCGTTGTAAATGCATCCAAATCTGATGCACTGCCTACGACTGTGAGTTTGGAACTGCTTGCCACTACAGCTGACAATCCAGCCCGCACCACTGGGGAAGCAGCAACTACAAACACCCGACGTATCATACCACCTCCGCCACCTGACAAACTAATTGCCGTCCGCCACGCAGAATCTGCAACGGTAATGGTTCGCTGCTGTCGGTGCGCTCAAGATACTTGCTTAAATCATCAAGTCTGGTAAAACTTTGTCCTGAAACTCCCATGAGGACATCACCAACAAGCACACCAGCAGCTTCAGCAGCACTTCCAGAATTGACAGACAACACCAATAAACCTAAGGTGCGTTTGTTGGTTGCATCTACCACCACAGGTTGCACAGTGACACCAAGCTTTTGACGATTTCCACGCAAAAAACCTTCTACAGCAAGGCTTGGTATCGCCACACCCAAACCGTTTACAATCATGGTGTTAATCCCGATGACTCGTCCAAGACAGTCAGCAAGTAGACCACCAGAATTGCCAGGAAACAGCCGAATATCAGCCATAACCATACGTTGATGGCTAGCGTGGATAATCCCGCTTGTCACAGCACCGCTATCACCAAAAGGATTCCCGACAGCCAAGACGAATTCACCCACTCGCAAAGCATCCGAATTGCCGATAGTTGCAGTCGGTAAGTCAGTCGCATCAATTTTAAGAGCAGCTAAATCTTTTGTGGGGTCTATATTGGTACGTACAGCTTCAAATACCCGTCCATCCCACAATTCCACAGTTGCTCGGTTGTTGGTAGCAACATGAGCATTCGTGATAATTAAACTACCCCCCTCAGTTCCCGGCAATAAAAGTTTATCCTTATCTCTCCCCTGCTGGCGGGGGAGTTGGAGGGGGTGAAGGGAAGATTGCCAGATAACGCCGGAACCACCTCCATAAGAGCTACTTTGGACTTTCACAGTCACTTTGCGTAGATTTTCAGCCACTGTAGCCAATTCATCAGTTATGCGTGTCATTGTTGCAATACTCATGTTCCGATGAGTGAATTTTGAATGGGTGAATTTTGAATTGGTATTACTCTTCAAAGCACCGGTCTTTCGCCAATGAAGATTGGTAACTCAACTAACGCACCAGCTCGGATCAGCTGCACTTTGATAGTTTTGCCAACGCGATCGCCACTGTTCAAAAGCGCCAACACATCACCCGTATCATTCACAAGAGTCCCATCCAAAGTTACCAAAACATCCCCAATCAGCACACCAGCATTGTCAGCAGGTCCATTTGGCTCTACATTAACGACAATCACTCCAGCAGCAGAACTTAAATTGAGTGCTGTTTTCAGGTTTTTTGGTAAGCGTACGGGTTGCATCCCTAAACCCAAGTAACCGCGTGCAATGTGTCCTTTTGCCAACAGTTGGTCAACCACTCGATTAACTGTAGAAGCGGGTATAGTAAGAGCAGTACCGCGTCGCCCCGATGTGTTCATGCCTACCACAGAACCCGCAGCATCGATGAGTGGTCCACCTGCCAAGCCAGGATAAAGCCTGATGTCTGGACGAATGAACTGGTCTATATTACCACCGCTCATACTCCGCCAAGCACCACTAACAACACTGACTGCACCTATCGCTGCTCGGATGTCACCTTCGCTACTTCTTCCTAACCCCAGTACCAAATTACCAACTTTTAGTGTTTTGGCGTCGCCTATGTTCGCCACCGGGATGTCTGCATTTTCTATTTTGAAGACAGCGACATCGGTGCTAGAGTCATGCCCTATAACTGTGACAGGTACAGTACTACCATTTGATAGAGTGACTGTGATTTCGTCATAGCGCTGGAGTGACTCGTCAGAAGTAACAATGATACCATTGCGCCAGTGAATACCACTAGGAGAAATACGCGTACCAGCATTCACCGCAACAACAGCACCCCCAACTTGCTCTACAGTGTCAGCTAAATTGTTGGACAAAGCCACTAAGGCGTTAGACGTATCGAATCCAGGTGAAGACATTCCATTCCTCCGTTTTTTGATGGAAAAATTAGGAGTAACTTTTCCATATGTTGCGATCGTGCCGTTTCGTCCCTATAAATGACATCAGAAGAATGGGGAGAATTCATCCTGGAAATATGGCTAGGTAGGAAAGTGGAGGAATAACATACTTCCTCTTGCGTTTTCATACATCTGTTTTGCGAGAGGTAGAGCCTCGTACAGCTTATATCTTAGGGTTCTACAAAGTTCTTGAGAAATTTTCTAGCCTTAATCATAGAGTTCAATAAACTACAAGGAAAAGATTTTTATGACAACCAACGTTTCTGGTGATATCAATGATATCAACAAGAGTGATATCAACAAGGGTGGTATCAACAAGGGTAGCAATAACTCACTGTTGATTGGCATTCTCCTGACTGTCCTAGGAATTGCAGCATTTGCTGTGCCTAGAGTTACAACAATCTTTGCTGAAACTTGGATTGCTTTAATTCTGATTTCTTCTGCAGCAGCCAAACTGAGTTATGCGTTTCAAACCCGTAATGAAGGAGGCTTTGTTTGGAAACTCCTGCTTAGTATCCTCTACTTTGCAACGGGCGTGATGTTGTTTGTTTATCCTTTAACAGGAGTTCTCACACTGACTCTATTGTTAGGTAGCTTTCTGCTTACAGAAGGCGTATTTGAGCTTGTTCTGGCATTCCGGTTACGTCCGCAACAGAACTGGACTTGGGCACTAGGTAACGGCGTTATTACCCTGCTCTTAGGCGCAATGATTTGGTTCCAATGGCCCTTCAATGCACCCTGGGTGATTGGGACATTGGTAAGTGTCAGCATTCTCTCCACCGGTATTTCACGCATAATGCTGTCATTGAATGCTCGTTCTGCCTTGAATCATTCTGATTCTGCAGCACAAGCATAAAGCAACTATAGTGCAATACGGTTGGTGATAAGACCAGAACCCTTATGAGGACGACAATGTAGAGACGCCCCACCTCTCGTCTCTACACATCACCCACTCTCACCAAAATCCTTAACTGAATCGTATTAGCTTTTGGGCGTCGTCATGGAATCGACGCTAAAAGTTTAGCTTTAGAGCTATAAAAGCAGAAAGCCTACTGTATTTGATTACTATTATCATATAAGCCAAGTCCATATAAGATTTCAGCCAAACTATTAGCTTGTATTGGTTTAAGCAAATAAAAATCGATACCCAAGTCATACGCGCGGGTAACTCACGGTTACCGTAAGCCGTCAAAGCTATAATTGCTAACTCCTTTAAATACGATTGTTGTCGTATCCATTTGAGCAAATCCAAACCTGACATTCCAGGAAGTCTTAAGTCCAGCAGAACCAAAACGGGTAAGGGGTATTTTCCCCGATCCTGATACGGTTCCTTACCTTCTAAATAACGAACCGCATCTTCTGCGGTTTCCACGACTTGGAGATCAAATTCTGGACTAAGGTGACTAAACGCCCTTTGAATCAGAAATTGGTCGGACGATTCGTCGTCAACGACTAAAATTGTTTTCTGTTGCAAAGCTCTCCTTGTCATCTGTTGTACACTCTTTGACTCGATTCTGTATTAGATATTACAAAAAAATCTTGTCATGGATTGAAATAAATAGGAGTTTGCTCTAAGAGCATAGGCTCGATTAATGTCCAGCTGCTTATAAGAAGTTAACACCACTATCGGTAGATGTTTCGCATAAGATTGTTGCCTTATCCAAACAAAAACTTCAAACCCCCATTGTGGAAGTTTAAGGTCTAGTAGCATTGCTGTCTGGTATAGGATAGCGATCGCTGTTGGAGTTAAACTGATGGAGACTTGTTGCTTGAGTTTCTCAAACTGCTGTCTTAAGCCAGACTTGTCTCGTCGGTAATTAGCCATCGCGCCTACCTCTGTGCAGCATCCCTTCTACACCAAGGTGAAATAACTGCGACTAAAACTCATCTACCTTAAGACTCTCTTCCTAAAGTCGTAATGGCTGCAATTTCCTCTACCTCCTAAAAAGCAAAATGAGTTATGATAAACTACAGTATTTTTATAGATTAACTGGATTTTATAACTCTGCCGTTGGAAATTTCAAAGGCTAGGGGAGTTTTTGATTTATATCAGCTCGTGAAACTGCTGATAATTTGAGGAATTAGGGTGATGGCATTATCTACAATTTTTCATACCACATTAGGTCATATCTACATTACGGTTCCTCAGCACTACCATCGCCAACCCATTGTCTCGCGATTGATTTCTCGTTACGATTTAACAATCAACATTGCAGCAGCTGTTTTAGAAGCTCATACAGAAGACGATGGTTGGTTTAATCTTGAAATTCAAGGAATTTCTCAACAAGTAGAAGCAGGTCTTGCCTATCTTCAAGAACTTAATATAGAAATTTTGCAGTTAGACCTCAAAAGCCTTCCAGAAAAAAACAGAGATAAGCTACAGCTTTTATGTGCTTCTGTCAATTCAAGTGACGACATTGAAGACGATGAAAAAAAAGCTGCTTTGACTATGGTAGAAGGACAAACCACTCGTGCTAAATTTCAAGTTTGTATTCCTAAAAACTATAGTTCTTATCCGGTCATTGGAGGGCTAGTTTCTTGTTATGGATTAACTGTTAACATTACCGGAGCGATGTTAGATAACAATACTGAAAATGACGGCTGGTTTGATTTAGAGCTTTGGGGTAGGCGTGAGCAGATTGTGTCGGGCTTAAGATATTTAAAACAATTGGGCTTACAAATTTGGCTGTAGTTTTTATATAGCGCAACTCAATTGAATGAAGTACAAATTTATCTGTGTCCATCTGTGTCCATCTGTGGTTCATTATTTCTTTCTATACCTTACTCCGGGTTGCAAACCGCTATATAAATTAGGATTGTGTATTGTGATTCAGAAGTTGTTGGAGATATAAAAATATGGCTCATGCTTGCTGCGGTCCCGGCTACGCTTCCCCAGAAGCAGCGATAAAAGCAGAACGCGAAAAGGTACTATATACAGTTGCACTCTATACGGGTACAGGTATCGAAGAGCCGGATTATCTTGCCACCGTAGACGTTGACCCCAACTCTCCAACGTACTCGCAAGTGATTCACCGCCTGCCAATGCCTTATATTGGTGATGAACTGCATCATTTTGGCTGGAATGCTTGCAGTTCTTGTCATGGGGATGCCAGCAAATCTCGGCGTTTTATGGTTATTCCCGGTCAACGTTCCAGCAGAATTCACATTGTAGATACAGCGGATGCAAAAGCCCCGAAACTTCATAAAATCATTGAACCTGAAGAAATCAAGGAAAAAACTAACCTCACCGCTCCGCATACCGTACACTGCCTAGCTGATAGTCATGTGATGATTTCCATGCTGGGTGACAGCGAAGGGAATGGTCCTGGTGGCTTTTTGTTACTTGATGAGAATTTTGACATTGCTGGACGCTGGGAACGCAAAGCCAACGGTATGCGCTTTAATTACGACTTTTGGTACCAGCCGCGTCATAATATCATGGTGAGTAGCGAGTGGGGCGCACCCAAAACCTACTATCCCGGCTTTGACCTCAAGGATGTGGCGGCTGGAAATTACGGTAGTCAACTGCATTTTTGGGATTGGTCGAAACACGAAATTATCCAAAGTTTTGACTTAGGTGACGAAGGACTCATCCCCTTAGAAGTGCGCTTTCACCATAACCCCGACAGTACTCACGGGTTTGTTGGTGCCGCACTCAGCAGCAATGTTTGGCATTGGCACAAGCCCAACGGTCATTGGCAAGTCGAGAAAGTGATTGATATCCCATCAGTTGAAGTGGAAGGCTGGCCCATCCCTGTACCATCCTTAATTACCGATATCCTACTTTCAATGGACGATCGCTATGTCTATTTCTCCAACTGGTTACACGGAGACATTCGCCAGTATGATATTAGCGATCCCTCCCATCCCAAACTGACAGGTCAAGTTTGGGTTGGTGGCTTGTTGGGCAAGAGTGAGGAAAGTAAGGGCAAAAAATTGGCTGGTGGACCGCAGATGCTGCAACTCAGTCTTGATGGCAAGCGGCTTTATGTCACCAATTCCCTGTTTAGCACTTGGGACAATCAGTTTTACCCTGAGTTATCCAAGACTGGCTCATATTTATTGCAAATAGACTGTGACACTGAAAACGGGGGATTGAAAATTAACGAAAACTTCTTTGTTGACTTTGGCAAAGAACCAGCAGGTCCATCTCGCGCTCATGAGATACGTTATCCTGGTGGCGATTGCACCTCTGATATTTGGATATAAAAGAAAATATGGCAGGCAAGATGCCTGCCCTACAAGATATGTATGAAAACATACAAAGTTGAACTTGTGAATCGCAATAACTTTGTTGTTGAAGTTGCAGAAAACCAATATATTTTAGATGCTGTGGAAGCAGCAGGTTTGCGGTTGCCCGTTGGTTGTCGGTATGGTGCTTGTATCACTTGTGCAGCACGTTTGATTCAGGGTGAGGTGGATCAGTCTAAAGGAGTTGCCCTCAAACCCGCGCAGGAGACGATTGGCTATGTACTCCTGTGCATAGCATATCCTCGTTCAAATTGCAAGTTTGACGTTGGTGTCGAGTGCCAGGGCAAGCTTTATACCAATCCTTTTAAAAGTGGTCGTTAATCACCGAACCCACGCAAGCTGATTAAACTGCTTCTAGACCGGGCAAAGACGGTGTAGCAGATTCATCAACTGTTCCCCATCTTCCAGGTAGGTGACGTACTCACTTTCGCCCACCTTAACGTCCTTGCCTTCCATATCCTCCCCGTACTGCTCAGCCATAACGACAATCGGCGTGCTGCTCTTGAGTTCCGCGCCGTGACGTATGCGCCGTCCCATGTTAATGACCTCGTCTATCGGCAGATCGACTTGGTTGAGCAAAATTAAGTTAGGGCGATTGCCTTTGGCACTGCGCTCCGCGCAATCGCGCACACCACGCGCCAAGGCGATCGCGTCTTCTTCTTGTAGCGCTGAAATCACGCGGTAGCCCCAGTTACTGAGGTTTAGCTTCAGGAGCGGGCGCGTATCGTCATCCAGTTCGATCATCAGGATTGTCGGTGGCGCATCTTTTTTCTCGCTCATTTGTTCTCCGTTTGCTCCTCTTTAGAACTGTTAGTTGCAGACTGAGGAGAAGGGAAATCTTACAACCTGAAGAAACTTAATTTGTACGTAATCAGACGGGGAGCCTCAGCTTGGTGCTTCACTCTGTGCCGCACGATAGAAGGTGAGAACCAGCTCATCAGCCATCTCTCTCCTTTCCTCCGAGCAAGCGATCGTATTCTTCTCTGAGAACTCTGAAACACTCGCACGAAGTCGCTTCCAGCCTCCGCTGATCCAGGATCTGGACGCGACCTCGCTGGTATCGGATGAGACCGCTCTCCTGAAACTTTTGGGCAGCTTGGGTGACGCCAGCGCGGCGCACGCCTAGCATGTGGCCGAGGAACTCCTGGGTAAGCTTAAGGTCATCTGAGTCAACGCGGTCTTGCGCCTCCAGCAGCCAGCGTGCCAAGCGTTGTTCTAGAACGTGGAGGCTGTTGCAGCCGGTGGTCTGCGAGATCTGCGCGATCAGTGCTTGTGTGTAGCGTAGCAGCACGTCGCGCAGCTGCTTATTGCGATCAAACTCCTCTAGCAGAATCCCTGCATCCACCTTGATCGCGCTGCCCGCCATCTGTACGATGTACTCCGTCTGCGTAGTCTCCCTTCCGCCCATGAAGGCATTGACGCCGATCACTTCACGGTTGCCGACCATACCCGCTTCAGCCGTCGAGCCGTCACTCATCGTGACGGTGATCGAGAGGAGGCAATCGATAGGGAAATAGAGATCCTCGATAGTCTCGCCAGGATGATGAAGTATCGTGCCCAGTTCCAGCGAGACTCGTTTCAGGTTGGGGGCGAGCTTTTCATATAGCTCACGGGGCAGGGCGGCAAGCAGGCGGTTTTCAGTAGCCATATAGAGGTCAGGAATAAGTACACAACTGAATGGACCTCTTGCGCGAATCGATTTTTGCTACGCAAAAATCGATTCGCGCAACCTCATTCGAGTATTTGTGCAAGAACTCCATTGATTCTCAATCATGTCAATTATTTATAACGTGATCAACTAGCAAAATGGATATGCCACAAAACTAATGCAAAACAGCTTTCTTAACAAAAGAATGTGTTGAGCGATACTAATTTCTGAAATGTCTGCTACAAATTGTTTAAAATCAGGTGATGCTTGGAGTCTACCCTCAGCTTCTTTTGCTGCTGTAGTTTTTTAAGCAACCGGGTGATGGTGACTCTCGTTGTGCAGCAAGCAGTAGCAAGGTCTTCATGCGTGAGACGAACCAAAAGCCGAGTGCCATCCGCTACAGGCTGCCCAATTTCCTGTTTTAACAACTGTAATAAATTATGCAAGCGGTCTGCGACTCGTGGTTGTCCGTAAACCGCTAGTAGCAATTCGGTTTGTCTGAGTCGTTGGCTAATTTGAGGTAAAAGTTGCTGCTTGAGTTCAGGAGAAGTCGCGAAATCGGTGAGTGGAATGCACCATAGCTGAGTATCGGCGAGGGCAGTTGCCTGATAGAGCGGCAGGGCAGTCAAGCTAGAACCAAAGGGGGCTTTTGCACCTGCTAACCCAACCAACACCTCTTGACCGCTATCAGAAAACGTTGTTAGCTTCACTAGTCCTGAATGAACCTGCCAAATCGTCTCAGGGTTTAAAGGAATTGTTTCCCCCTTGTGATAAACCTGCAAAGGGTAGCCCAAATCGGTATTGCTGTCAGGCTGTTTTTGTGCTTCGACCTGGTTGCAATCGCTCGCGTGGCGCAACAGCCAGCGCAGGGTAAGCGGTTGGTTTGCTTCTTGGCGGTTGACCTCTACGAGGACACTGACATCAAACGCTACACCTTGAGCAGGCTGCAAACGGACCTGCCACTCCTGTTTCCCAGGTCTTTGCTGCAGCCGCTGCAACTGAGTCTGAAAGTGTTGCCGAGTTTCATGAGTGAGCAAAGCGGTTAGAGACCGACCAATTAAGAAGGATTGCTGGCGGTTAAGCAACTTGGCAGCCGCCTGATTCGCTTCCTGAATCCTTCCTGCTGCATCTGTCAACAGACAAGCATCGGGGATAAACTCCAACAACTCCTGGTAGCGCTGGCGCTCAGCTTCCACAGTTTGGTCAGCCAATGATAACTTCTGATTCTGCTGGTACAGCATCTTTGCCGCTACCTCAAGTCGCTCAGAGGCAATGCCGAGTTCAGAAAGAGCCGATGGCGGTAGTGAAGAGGATATGTCGATTCCTTGATACAGGTTCACTAAGCGATCAGACATCGCTTTCATTTGTTGAGTAAAGGCAGTGGCATTCATACTGTAAGCTCCCATTGAACTTGTTTAGTTAGGCAAGCAACTGTTATGATTAACTCGTCAATGTCGAAAGGTTTAGGTAAGTGCTTCTCAAAGCCGACCGATAGAGCGTGGGCGCGATCGTCCTCCCCGTCGTATGTCGTCAGAGCCATCGCTGGGATCTCAACTTGTCGCGCGTTCTCAAGGGCTTTCACCTTCCGCATTAGCGAGTAGCCATCTTCATTGGGCAAGCTAATTTCGCTGATCAGGAGGTCTGGTTTAACTTGTTTGACGATTTCTAGAGCTTCAAAAGCCGATGTTGCGGCGATCGTCTCGACACCATACTCTTCAAACACCATTGTCAACAAAACTCTAGAATCAAGGTCACTATCAACAACGAGCACTCGCAGACCGTTGAGCGGCAAAGAATGATTATACATAGCTACTAGCAAATACCTTGTTTTAATGTAAAGATTGTTGCTAAATGGAGCAGACAAGATTCGCCTGCCTTTGTGTCCAAAGACAAATGGAATTTATTTTTCATATTCTTTCAAGATAACTCCAACCCGCATTAAGATCAGTACGAAAGCGTACTCAAGAAACTTGATGTTTGGCGCGATCGCTATTATGCGGGCACTCCGTGCCATCGCGCTCTGCGCAGTGCTACGGCTGGGCAATCGCTCCCTTGGGGCATGTACTTTGTGCGATTGGCAATGCCTGTGCTATGCAGGGCAATCGCGCGTATGTTGCATTAGAATGACGTAGTAAATTTGCTATTGAAAAGTCATATTCGTTATGAGTATGATTAATCAGGAGATTCACCAAGGAGGCAAACCCAATGTTGTCTAATCGAGAAGGACAAAGAGTTCCCAATGTTACCTTTCGCTTGCGTCAGGATAATAAGTGGGTAAATGTAACAACCGATGATTTATTCGCAGGTAAAACCGTAATAGTTTTTTCCCTGCCAGGTGCGTTTACTCCCACTTGCTCATCAACTCATGTTCCTGGCTATAACCAGTTGGCAAAAGTTTTTAAAGACAATGGCGTGGACGATATCGTCTGTATCTCCGTTAATGATACTTTTGTGATGAATGAATGGGCGAAAGACCAAGAAGCACAAAATATAACTTTTATACCCGATGGTAATGCTGAATTCACAGAAGGCATGGGAATGCTTGTGGATAAAACAGACCTAGGGTTTGGCAAACGCTCTTGGCGCTATTCGATGTTGGTGAAAGATGGCGTGATTGACAAGATGTTCATTGAGCCAGAAGAACCAGGCGATCCCTTTAAAGTATCTGATGCAGAGACAATGCTTCAATACATCAACCCTGAAGCAGTGAAACCTAACTTAGTTTCCCTGTTTACAAAAGTTGGTTGTCCCTTCTGTGCCCATGCTAAAGAAATGCTGACAGAACGTGGCATTGATTACGAAGAAATTGTTTTGGGTAAAGGTGTGACACCTCGCACGTTAAAAGCTGTCACTGGTGCATCAACTGTTCCCCAAGTGTTTGTTGATGGCAAACTCATCGGTGGTTCCGAAGCATTAGAAGCTTACCTGACTGCTAGTTAAATCAACGATCACGCTTAACCCCACCTCGCGTGCGGAGTGGGGTTAAGCGTGATAATACGTAATAATATTTATATATATCACCTCAAAGACCGCCGTACTGAAGCGCTAATTATGTCTACCACAAAGGTAAGACTAAGAAAAACGATTAAGGTTGCCAGCAAACCTTTGTAATCAAAGCTACTTAGTTGCTCTGTGAGGAGACGCCCCAAACCACCAGCACCCACCAACCCGACAATGACTGTAGCGCGAATGCAGACTTCCCAGCGGTAGAGGATGTAAGCGAGGAAGCGCGGAAGAGTCAGAGGAAGAATACCATAGAGGAAGACTTGAGATTGAGTTGCGCCCAAAGCTTTCAAGGAACGCAAAGGTCGCTCATCCAAATTTTCTATCACCTCTGCCATCAAACGCCCTAAAATACCTAAATTGTGGATAGCAAGGGCGATCGCACCTGGCAAAATCCCCGGAAACAATACAAACAGAAAGATCAACGCCCAAATTGGTTCTGGAACAGCACGGGCAAACAGCAGAAGAAACCGAGTAAAGGCAGATTTCATTAATCCCCTTGTCCCCCCATCTCCCGATCTCCCCATCTTCCCCACCTCCCTTGCTGCTACGAAAGAAAGCAAAATTCCTCCTAAACCCGCGCCTGTGCTTGCCAAAATTGACATAGCTAAAGTCTGCGCCGAAAGGGTCAACATCTGATTCAACTGGCTTACATCCGGAGGGAACAAGTCGTGAAACACGGACGCCAACAGTTGGGCGCTTCGTGGTGCCCAGAGTTTTGTAAAATCGGCTTTGACGTACCAGAACGAGAATATTAATAAAGCAACAGCACCCAGTACTGAAAAAGTTACCACTGGATCGCGCTCTCGAAGTAACTTTTGCTGGTTTAAATTCAGAACATTCAAATCCAAACGACTAGGGACACCTAAGCGCTGACGCAATAACCCACTCAAAAAATCTGTTCCACCACTCAACAACAGCAACGCAAACATCAAAGTCCACATTTGCTCATAACGCAGTGACTGGAGACTAAGGAAAATTTGATAACCTAATCCACCAGCACCAATGATACCCAGGACAGCAGCAGAACGAATTGAACATTCAAGCCGATAAAAGCTGTAAGAAAGTAGATTGGGGAAAGCTTGAGGAATCAGGGTGTAAGCAAAAGCACTTAGGGTCGGAACACCACTATTGAGTAGTGCAAGTAAAGGACCACGGGGAGTTTCGTCTAAAATTTCAGAAAATACCTTAGCGGTGATAGCACCAAAAGGAATGGCGATCGCTAGCACCGCCACCAGTGGATCAAGTCCAAAAATATTCACGAAAAACAATCCCCAAATCAGTTCGTGAATTCCTCTAGGGATTGCTAAAATTGCCCGTACTATCAGCCAAGGTGCTTGAGAACCTCTGAATGAAACTGACTTCCACCACACCTGTGTGGATAAAACACCACCCGCCAACCCAATAATCACACAGAAAAACGTGCCACAAACAGCATAAGCAAGAGTTTTCAGCGTTGCATCCAGAGTCAGCAGCAAAAATTCTGGACTTAAATCCGGTGAAAGTGCAGCAACAAGAAAGCGGACAACAAGATTCCAACCTCCCTGATTTATCAAATCTTGCTCAAACACACCAGCCACAGACAACGACCAAACCACCGACAAAATAAACAGCAATCCCCAAAAAGTCTGCCAGTTCACAGGTGAAGGTCGTTTAGGCAATATTGAATTAGTCATTAGTCATTAGTCATTAGTTATTTTCCGTGTTCCCGCGTCTTTGTGTCCCCGTGTCCTTCTTCTCCCCATCTCCTCCTCCGCGTCCTCTGTGCTTATACAGTTAAATTCTATACAATTTTTCCACCATTCCCGCTGACACCTTCTCAACAGGTGCATCAAACAAAACTCGTCCCTGTTGCAAACCAACAAGGCGCTGAAAGTGACTGCGGGCATATTCAATTGCGTGCAGACTAATAACTAGTGTTTTCCCCGTATTGTCACTTAAAAAACATAACAAATTCATCACCTCGCGGCTGCGTTCTGGATCGAGGCTAGAGATAGGTTCATCAGCAAGGATAGCAGCGGGATCTTGCACGAGAACACGGGCGATCGCCACCCGTTGTCGCTGTCCACCAGAAAGGCGGGCTGCATGTTGAGAGTTTTTCCGGAATTCCTACCTGCGCTAATGCTTTTGCAGCTGTTTCCACCTCTAGGGGATAAATGAGTGAAGCAGCAGCTTTAAAAAATGACCAGCATCCCAAATGTCCAGCGTTGACATTGTGAATGACTCGCAGGTTGTCCACTAGATGAAATCGCCGGTAAATTGTACCAATTTGCCGCTGTATTTGTAGTAGAGACTTGGGACGTAAATATGCAAGGTTGCGACCGATAACCCAGAACTTCTCCCTTGTGTGGGTTGCAGTGTACCGTTGAGTAAGCTAATTAAGGTACTTTTTCCTGCACCACTGGAACCAACAAGGGCAACTCGTTCACCTGGATAAATTTGCAAGTTGATGTCAGTTAGAGATTGGAAGGTTCCAAATTGTTTGGTGACGTTTTTGAGTTCAAAAATTGGTGTAGGTGAGTTCATAGTAATAATGGGCGTTTTCGTAGCACAAAAACAATAAACGTCGTTAAGCCGTAATGCTTAAGAAGTATCTGTTTTGACATTACAGAGACTTCTGCTACTAAGGCAGCATTTAAAACGCTTCCTTAGTAGCAGAACAGAAGTCGATGCATGCACTGTTAAGCCAGTCCTAAGAGCACATTATTAGAAGCATTGCAGGCTAAAAACTTCTCATAACGGCTCTTATCAGCAGCTTTGTAGAAGTCACTTTTCCAAGTATTTCGCTTTTCAATCTACTGTTACGAAAATGCCTGATTGAACAACAGAGCGATCGCACCATAGCACGGGTAACACAAAAAGCGTGGCAGTCAGTAACAAAAAAATTTTGCGCCGAAAACTTGACTGAATGGTCAAGTTTTGATATAGTGTGATGACATGGTTGGAAGAAAGTTAGAGTTTGACAGGGAAGAAGCCTTAGAGAAAGCAATGAACCTTTTTTGGTTTAAAGGCTATAACGCGACTGGGCTGAATGACCTGCTTAACCATATGGGTATCCAACGCCAGAGCTTGTACAATACCTTTGGTAGTAAACACGCTCTATTTTTGGAGGCTATTAGATACTATAGCGATACTGTAGTGAGGAGTCTTGAACAACAGTTGGATGCTCCTGGTGAACCTTTAGAAAACATCCGCAATTTGCTCAAGACATTGGCTGAGAATGCTGCTCGTCCTGAATATCGAGGATGTTTAGTAGCGAATACCATTATGGAGTTAGCCCCTCATGACAAAGCTGTAGAAGAAGCTGTTGGGATAGTTGTCAGGCGATTGGAGCAAGCCTTTGAGCGAGCTTTAAAAAAAGCGGTGGTAGCTGGTGAATTATCTGCTTCTACCAATCCTAGAGAACTAGCTTGTTTTCTCTACCATGTTGTTTTAGGCATCAATGTCAGAGGTAAAGCGAGTCTCAGTTGTTCATCTATTGATGACATTCTCAAAGTAGCATTGTCAGTGCTGAAGTAAAATCAAGCAATTTTTTTTCTTCAATTTTTGACCGTTCAGTCAAATAAACCAATTAGAAAGGAGATGGAATCGTGGCAAAACTAGCAGGCAAAAGGGCTTTGATTACTGGTGGCACAACAGGTATAGGTTTAGCAACAGCGCGGCGGTTTGTAGCAGAGGGATGTCGTGTGATAATTACTGGACAAAATGAAGAACGGCTGGCTGCGGCGGCAAAGGAATGGGATCAGCAAGTTATTCCAGTGCTTGTCGATGTGCGATCGCTTGCTGATTTGGAGGCGTTAGCTGTGCGTGTAAAGGAAGAATTTGGTGATCTAGATATTTTGTTTGCTAACGCTGGTATTGGCTACTTTTCCCCTCTGGAGCAAGTTGATGAGGCACTATACGATAACCAGTTTGACATCAATGTGAAGGGTGTGTTCTTCACAGTGCAAAAGTTAGCTGGGTTGTTGAAAGAAGGTGCAAGTGTGATTGTAAATGCTTCAGCTGTGAATGAGAAAGGTGCATCAACAGGTAGTGTCTATTTTGCCACCAAGGCTGCTGTACGGTCATTTGCTCGTTCCTTAGCAGCTGAACTGGCACCACGCAAAATTCGGGTGAATGCCCTAAGTCCAGGGCTAGTGAGGACTTCTTTTCAAGAGAAGCTTAACCTTCCACAGGAAGCAGTTGATGGTTTTGCTAACTATGTCATGCAGACTTCACCACTGGCGCGTTTAGGGCAACCGGAAGAAATTGCCAATGCTGCTCTATTTCTTGCTAGTGATGAATCGTCCTACATGACAGCGGCTGATCTTGTAATTGATGGCGGCTATATGAATGTTTGAGAAACTTATAGCGATTTGCAATTCAATGAGGTACATTCGGGCGGGCGAGGACGCCCACCCCACAAGATAGGAGCTGTTCTAAGTTTGTACCTCACGCTGTTGAAATCCGCTATATATGAACCACCCCTGCTGCTTTGCTCAGAAAATGCATAATGGAACCGCAGAGGACGCAGAGGGAGCAGAGAAATTTATACGGAGTCGTCGGCGGGATCAGGTTGCTATCCATTTTGTCATTAAGTAGCGATTTTGGTCTGCAAAACCAACCTTTCGATAAAAGCTTTGTGCAATTGTATTTTCCCGTTCAACTTCTAGATGCAGTGCTTTAATCTCTAAAGAAGGACATACACTTTCTATAAACTGTATGGTTTTCACGCCCACTCCTTGTCCTCGATGAGTTTCTCGGATATAAAATTCATCAATGAACGCATCGCGTCCTCGATATTCCAAACTATAGCCAAACGTTAGGACAATATATCCAATTGCTTGGTTATCCTGTTGGATTAGCCACACTCGCCCTAGAGAGTTATCCTCTAAAATTTTTGCTAAGGCAGCGCGAATACTTGCTTCATCAAATGGATGATCATCATACTTGTAAAACTCTTGGATAAACTGAATAAGAAGTTCAGTATCTGAATTCTCCGCAAATTTAAACGTCGTTTCCATCTGTTATTTACAGTGTGGTAACTACTTAATCTTGCCTATTTCTCGACCAATTTTTTCGATTTGAGTGTAGTTTTCGTTCTTCGTGGGAATGAATTTTTCTGCTTGTAAGAGGTCGAGAATTTCTTTTTGTTCTGGGACTTTGGGATCTAATTTGAACAATGCATTTTGCACTCTTTTGCCGAAATCTTCGCCGTAGCGCTGTTTGAGTTGGGGGTTCATGACCCAGTGATAATCGTAGTATGCAGGGGTGCGCCAGAGAACTTCTACTTTATTTAAGTCTACTTCTTTAGCGTTGACGCGCTTTTGCCAAACTTTTTCGTTTAAAGCACCGACTTCATAGGTTCCTGCTTCTACAAGTTTGATGGTTTTATCATGGTCGCCAGAAAAGCCAGCTTGTCCTTTAAAATCTGTTAAGTTTACACCTGCTTGTTGGAGAAAGTATTGTGGCATTAAACGTCCAGATGTGGAAGACTCGCTACCAAAGGTGAAGGTACGCCCTTTGAGTTGTTTGAGGTCGGCGGTGTCTTTGAATGCTTTGAGATTCGTTTTTTTGTTGGCGATGAAAACGCTGTGGAATTTTTCGTCTACGTCACGTTGGGCGATCGCCTCTGCACCTGGGACTTGCAACCTTGCTTGAACGCCAGTTAATCCCCCAAACCAAACTAAATCTAAATCTCCGACTTTAAATGCTGTGACTGCTGCTGTATAATCTGTGACGGGTTTATATTCTACAGGAACATTCAGTTCTTTTTGTAAATAAGAGGCTAGTTTGGTGTACTGTCGCTGCAACTTCTCCGGATCTTGATCGGGAATTGCCCCTGTGACCAAAGGTTTTACTTCTTTTGCACCTGTACCAGAAGTTCCAGTTGTGCTGGAAGAACAAGCTGTTAAAGGGAGCAAGAGTAGTAACGCACCTGACACCAAAAATTTTTTCATGTTCTAGATATACCGCACTGTTTTTCTATCCAGGATAAAATTTTACAACTGTTTGTCATTGGGTACGCATGAAAAACAAAGAATTAAAAATGCAGTTCATCAAGGGTTGCGCCGGGTGCCGTCATTAGAGTTACTTCGGGGTGTATTTGATGCTGCAATGAGTGTGTACCTCAACCGCTTTTTGAATGTGCCGCCCGCCCGACTTCCAGAACCAAAACAACCAGTTGAAAATCCCGAGGAATTGCTTCAACAACTACCAGAGTTGTTGAATCGTCAACAGCAGGTGAATGAAGCAGGGCAGTTAGTTGCTCAATATCTTTATGGTGGCGGCAACTCGCAGAAACTGCTAGCAATGCTTGGTAAATTAATGCTACGAGAAAATCGGGAATTTCATGTCATTCAAGAAGTCGAAGCGGCTTTCCGTCAGTATTCTTTTTTGGGTCAAACTCCTGCTGGTATTCATGTATTAGTTGCTGTGACTAGGTATTTAGCAGCACACTCACCCACAATGCGATCGCAAGTCCAAACATATCAAATTGCACATCGATTGCATAAAGGCGATCGCCTGTTTGAGGACTGATCCAGATTCCGCACCCAGTACTTATAAACGAATGGCACTAAGTTTGGTTAAGGGGGAATGGGTAAAGGGTAAAGGAAATCATGAGAGCGTGTTTTCTCCCTTTTCCCTTTCACCAAATGGCACTAAGTTTGGTTAAGGGGGAATGGTTTTATTGCTTGGGTAATGTGAAGCGATCGTCATTGTTCTATGCCATCTCCATAGCCAAAATTGCTGCTTGCAACCGCTGTAACGCTTCATTGGTCAGCAAAATAGCCCGTCTTCGTTTGGCTTTGAATTGTCTCATCTAGAGCTAAGCTAGTATCTGCGTGTTTTGATCTTAATTGTCTTAACTGTCTTAACTGTCTTAACTGTCTTAATTGTCTTAACTGTCTTAATTGTCTTAACTGTCTTAACTGTCTTAATTGTCTTAACTGTCTTAACTGTCTTAACTGTCTCCTACTAATTTTTTTTGTATATTGGGTACTGAACCAGGGCGATCGCATCTTAATTTTGCTTCTTGGTTGTAAAATTGTCTTTAGTTATAAAAAAGGATTACAAAAAAAAGACTATCGCGTCTCAATATATAATCAAAATTAATCATCACAAGCCATTGAATATATAAATTGGATCACCATACATAACTAATTGATGACTAATGACTAATGATAAAAAAAATGATAAAAAATGTGTTGCCATATTAAGTAAATAATTGTATTGTAATGATTGATTATTTCCCTAATTAATGACTAACGAAGTAGAGGCGAGTGTGTTCAGCATAATTTGTGTGCTACATTTGACCCGTACCGAATTGAGTAAAAGCAAATGGCTACTTCTGAATTGACTAAGATTGACCAGAAAAACCAAAGGGAAGTTTTCGAGACTGTTGAAAGCTTCTCCTCTCCCTCAAAGCAGAAAAATTTGTTTACCTTGAAGGTAATTGAGTATTTATTACTTGCTGCTTTTTTCTCTTCTGGTATAATTGTGATATTTTATCCAGATGATAAGAAAATTGTCATAGCAGGAGCAGTATCTCTAACTATTTTGTTTTTTTTGTTGCTCATTAATAGACAAGTGTTTGAAGACTCTAAGAAGTCTGTTAAGGAATCTGATCTCACCCAAAAAGCTGAGCTGTATAGTTATCTATTAACTAATCATAATTCCTGGAGTAAAAATACACTGACTTTGGCAAGAGGAAAGGCTTTACAGTACTGCCAAGACTTAATTGATGATTATAAAAGAATTCGGAGTGTATCGAGAAACCTTTATTATAGTTTGCAAATTGCGACAGTTATTTTATCAGGAGTCACGCCAATATTAGTTTTGGTAGACAAATTAGAAGCAGGACAAGCCTGGCTCAAGTGGCTCCCTGTACTTTGCCCAGCTATTGCTTCTATAATCGCCAGTATAGTTACCTCTTTTCCTTTTCAGAAGAATTCGGTTGCTGCTAACACAGCCGTTGAATTATTAGAGGCTGAACAAGAGAAATTTATATTGGGAGTTACTCCGCCTTATCGTTGCTACGATGTGTCTGACGAAACCCAACAGCAACAAAAGGCAAGCCAGGCATTAGAATACTTTATTATTCAAGTGAATAACATTCATCTCAACCAACTGCAAGAACAACAAACGGGTGAGAAGCAACCAGAAAAGACAGAATCAACTCCATCTAACGAGCAAAAACAGGAGCAGGGTTAAGCAAGCTAACACCAACTAGCAGCTTTAACATAGCTCTAGAAAGTTTGAAATAAACTGAATATGGGGTTAGGTGGGAGCTTCATGACTAGCATGCTAAAAAGAATCCTGATTGAGAAGACCACCTCACCTTCAGTTTATCTGAAAGCATTTCAGCCCAGAAGTGAGCAGTCAAATGAGCCGCCAATCATTGCTAGATGCAAATCGCTCGTATAGTTTTAGCAATTACTTTGAGTTAGGGTTTCCGGTTGACGATTTAGTAGCTGAATTTGGCTATTCGTTCGAGCGTAAATTTCTCGATTTGCCTCAAGATTCAGGTACATTAGACCGACTTGTCGATTTAAAACAGCGGATTGAAGAAGTGTTACCGTATGTGGATTTAGAGAACGAAGCGACACGCCGGGAAATGCTAATTGCGCCGATTATCGCTGATTTAATCCACTATTCCCGCGCTAAATTACGAATAGAATACAGTATTAAAGTTGACGATAGACTTCCAGGGAATTTGGATTATTATAGCTATAGCCAACAAGATTAGGACGTAAACTAAAAGAGTTGCGAGAGCGTCTACCCCTTTTCAATGGCTAAAGCTTACAGTGAGGATTTCCGGCAAAAAGTGATGCAAGCGATTGAGTTGGACGGTGTCAAGAAGTGTGAGGCAAGCCAACTATTCAATATCAGTCGCAACACGATTAACTTGTGGTGCCAACGCAAAGCCCAAACGGGTGATGTCAAACCCAAACCAAGGAAAGCATCGCAGCAGAAGGGCAAAATCAACGATTGGGAGAAGTTTCAGACCTTTGTTAAAGAGCATGGGGATAAAACCCAAAGCGAAATGGCAGAACTATGGGACGGGGAGATTAGCCAACGCACGATTTCCAGGGCTTTACAAAAGATAGGGCATACACGTAAAAAAAAACATATGGGTATAGTCAACGAGATGAAGCTAAAAGGGCAGCGTTCTTAGCGCAACTGGATAACCCGAAAGGGTCTCACTTAGTCTATGTTGATGAGTCTGGTATGGATGAACGCGATAGCTATGGCTACGGTTACTCTCCTATTGGAGAACGCTTCTACGACCTCAAATCAGGTCGGCGGCAAGGTCGCATTAATATGATTGCGCTTGTATCGAGAGGGGCAATTGATTGCACCATTTACCGTCGAAGGGGCGTGTAACCGAACCGTGTTTGAGACATGGCTAGAAACGTGTTTGATTCCGGTCTTGCGTCCGGGTGAATGGGTAATTGTCGATAATGCGACATTTCATCATGGTGGTCGGATTGCTTCATTAATTGAAGCCGCTTTCTTGTCAGCTAGTCTACCTCCCGCCCTACTCCCCTGACCTCAATCGGATTGAAAAGTGTTGGGCATGGCTGAAAACTAGGGTTCGTAAGTTGTTACCCAAATCCGATAATTTACGTGATGCAATAGAGAGCGTTCTCAAGCAAGCAGCGTCCTAACTCATACGGCTACGGCTATACCTGCGAACAAAGACTAATTTAATTGTAATTGAAGCCAAGCACGCAGATATCAACAAGGGATTTACACAACTGGCGACTGAAATGATAGCCCTTGATAGATGGACTGATTCGACTCAAGCAGAAATATTGGGAGCAGTAACGACAGGTAATGTTTGGCAATTTGGTATATTATACCGACAGACACAAAGTATAGAACAAGCGATTAATCTCTACCGAGTGACTGAAGAATTGGAAGTGGTACTCAGGATTTTGCTGGCTGCGCTGATGAGTGAGAGTTAATTTTTATATAAATTAATCAAAACAGGCGATGCTCAACTGCCTGCTCGAAGTCGAGATCTTGCCGCCAATAGTGACAGGCTAGAGAAGCCTCTAAAACCTTTTCAACAAGATCATTCGCAGTTGGCATGAGATTCCATGTAAGAACTTGAACAACTGTTGATCTCAACCTGCTAAGTTCTTGGCGATCAAAGTAAGTATACTCTGGACGACCAGAGCGACCAACATCAACAACTTTGACCTTAACCTTATTACTCTTGGTCACGGTAATTGCTCTCTAGTGGCTACCTATCATGTAGTGTTCCCAAGCCACAGGGGATTATAACGCAGAGAGCTAACTATAATATTCAACTGCAATGAGTATGGGTTAGTACTCATATAATGAGCTTTCTACTGCATTTATGCCGGAACGTAGGGGCATATTGCCATACAGGCTTAAGTTGTTACCAATGATAACGAGGTGTTTTTTGTCGTCCACGAGTCTTAAAAACTCGTCCGCGAGTATTTGGAACTCATGAACGAGTATTTACAACTCGCCCGCGAGTGTTTGGAACTCATGAACGAGTATTTACAACTCGCCCGCGAGTGTTTGAAACTCATGAACGAGTATTTACAACTCGCCCGCGAGTGTTTGGAACTCATGGGCGAGTGTTTGGAACTCATAAGTCAGTGTTTACAAGGTTCTAACCAACCACAAAATTGACTAACTTCCCCGGCACCACAATCACCTTTTTAATTTCCTTACCCTCAAGGTAACGCTGAACAACTTCTGACTCACGGGCATACTTTTCCAACTCTGCTTTATCTGCTTGTGCCGGAACTTGGAGATCTGCACGCTTTTTGCCGTTGACTTGAATTACCAAAGTGATTTCATCAGCAACCAAGGCAGATTCATCATACTTGGGCCAAGCTTGTTTGTGGACTGATTCGCTGTTACCCAATTGATGCCACAATTCTTCAGCAATATGCGGTGCCAAAGGTGCCAGCAACACTATCAAAGTCTCAATCCCTTCTACATAAATCGCTGAATCTTTGCAGCTAGCTTCAGCCAAAGCGTTACTCAACTTCATCAATTCTGACACAGCCGTGTTGAATTGATATTCGCCTTCCACGTCTTCCGTGACTTCTTTGATAGCAATGTGAATTGCCCGCCGCAAGTCTTTTTGCGCTTTACTCAGTTGTCCTTGCTGATTGTGGGCTACTCTTGGCTGGTTAGTAAAATCTGTCACCAATCGCCAAACGCGGTTTAAGAAGCGGAATTGCCCTTCCACGTCAGCCTCATCCCATTCGAGGTCTTTTTCTGGCGGCGCTTTGAACAGGATGAACATCCGGGCAGTGTCTACACCGTATTTCTTAATGACATCTTCCGGTGCAACACCGTTCCCCTTAGACTTAGACATGGTAGCGTAAAGGCGTTGCAACACTTCACCTGTCTGCGGATCGCGAGGATCATCTGGATTGGTGACGAGATAGGAAGGAATCCATTTATCTTTTCCAGATTTGTTGGGATTCATATACGTTAAACCCTGCACCATGCCTTGAGTCAACAGGCGTTGGAAAGGTTCGTCAAAATTCAACAAACCTCTGTCTCGCAGTACCTTAGTAAAGAACCGCGAATACAACAAGTGCAAAATCGCGTGTTCAATCCCGCCCACGTACTGATCCACCGCCATCCAGTCATTTGTCTTTGCAGGGTCAAAAACTTGTTGCTCATTCTTAGCATCAGTAAACCGCAAGAAATACCACGAGGAATCAATAAAAGTATCCATCGTATCGGTTTCACGCTTTGCCCCAGTGCCGCAAGTTGGGCAAGGAACATTCACCCAGTTTTCCAACTTAGCCAAGGGTGAACCGCCACGCCCTGTAAATTCCACATTTTCTGGCAACTGCACAGGCAAATCTTCGTCTGGAACTGGCACCACACCACAGTTAGGGCAGCGAATCACTGGAATGGGCGCGCCCCAGTACCTCTGCCGCGAAATCAACCAATCCCGCAGACGATATTGCACCCGCACTTTGCCAAAACCTTGTTTTTCAGCGTATTCCACTATCGCTTGCTTGGCATCTGTTGAAGCCATTCCATCGAATTGACCGGAATTAATCACAAATCCCGGTTCTGTGTATGCCTGTTGCAGAGACGTGGCATCCCCCGTCTGTACATTATCTGTATCTGGTGGCACAATCACCACTTTGATAGGCAAATTCTGTTCCTTCGCAAACTTGAAATCGCGTGCATCATGTGCCGGAACACCCATCACTGCACCCGTACCGTATTCATACAGCACGTAATCAGCAATCCAGATGGGAATTTCTTCTCCAGTAAACGGGTTAATTGCCTTACCGCCAGTCGGAATACCACGCTTCGGTTTATCTTCCGCAGTGCGTTCCAACTCGCTTTGATTGGAAACTTCTTGAATAAAAGCTTCTACCGCCGCTTCCCGTTCTGGTGTGGTGACGCGCTTTGTCAAGGGATGTTCTGGCGCTAACACAACATAGCTGACGCCATAAACAGTATCTGGGCGAGTGGTGTACACGCCGATTTTTTCTTCCATCCCGACAACGGGGAATTCCAAGTAAGCCCCTGTTGACTTACCAATCCAGTTTGCCTGCATCAACTTGACGCGTTCAGGCCAACCTGGTAACTTGTCGAGGTCATTCAATAATTCTTCGGCATAGTCGGTAATCTTCAAAAACCACTGCCGCAGGAGTTTACGTTCAACTTTAGCACCACTGCGCCAAGAACGTCCTTCGCTATCAACTTGCTCATTTGCCACGACAGTTTGGTCAACAGGGTCCCAGTTCACAGCAGCTTCTTTTTGGTAAGCTAACCCCGCTTTAAAAAACTGCAAGAAAATCCACTGCGTCCACTTGTAATAGTCTGGGGAACACGTGGCAACTTCGCAATCCCAGTCGATAGAAAAGCCAAGACGCTTTAATTGCTGGCGCATCTGGGCGATATTTTCATAAGTCCACTTCGATGGCGGAACCCCTCGGTCAATTGCGGCGTTTTCTGCAGGTAAGCCAAACGCATCCCAACCCATTGGATGTAGTACCCGATATCCTTGCATCCGTTTGAGGCGGGCAATCACATCAGTAATCGTATAATTACGGACGTGACCCATGTGCAGGCTGCCCGAAGGATAAGGGAACATGGACAGAGCGTAGTATTTTGGCTTACTGCTATCTGTAACAGTTTTATCTAAGCCTTGTTCAGTCCATGTTTTTTGCCATTTTTCCTCAATCGCTGCTGGGTTGTATCGGGACTCCACAATGAGAACTCCTAACTGAATCTAGTGGTCGCTTCTGTTTCGCTATTGTGGCATACTCTAGAGTTACTGCTACGAACCCTATTTTCTAAAATCAAAAAGTAGGATATTAGTATTGAGGATTCTTGGTGCTAAAAGTCTTTGTCTATGGCACGCTTAAACCAGGTGAAGCAAATTATCAAAGATATTGTGCTGGTAAGGTGCTCAATGCCACTAAAGCGATCGCACAAGGAAAATTGTTTGCCTTACCAATGGGCTATCCGGCGATGACACCAGGAAATAGCACCATCCACGGCTACTTACTTTCGTTAACGAATTTAGATGTTTTGAAGGCTCTCGACGAGTTGGAAGATTACCACCCCGCCCGAGCCGCGTCAGAAAATCTTTACAATAGAAAACAAATTGAGACGTATAACCCACAAGGCAATTCGCTTGGCTGGGCTTGGGTTTACATAATGACACAAGAGCTAGCGCTTCAATTAGGAGGCGTCCACCTACCTAATGGTTGGTGGAGTGGCTCTGAAATTTATGAGGTATAGATTATGAATTATGAAATTTTTAAAAAATAATTCATAATTCATAAGTTTAGTTTATATCGTATTCAATATTTAGGTCGTGCTCGACATCATGCGATTGAGGTTCCACCTGATTCACTGGATTTTCACCAGAGGCTTTTGCTGTTTTCGGAATTGGGATCACCGGGTTATTTATGGCAACCATGAGCGGTGAACTGACAACCGTAGGAGTGGGCATTGCTGATTGTGCCTGTTGTATTGGTTGGTTTTGAGCCATTTGAGGCAGCCTTGATTCGCCGCCTAGTAAACCAGACAATGCACCAATGACGCAAGCAGCAACAGCAGCGCCTCCACCGAACCATACTAGCCTAGAACGACGGCGCAAACGCGCCATCACCTGCTCAACTGTTTCTTCTAATGACTGTTGTGGTTCCGGTACTGGAAGAGTCCGTAGACCTTGCCGTAGCTTTAACAGTCGGGCATACAAACGCTGAACTGTGGGATCGTCTGCAAGCCATTGTTCAACTTGCTTGCGTTCAGCAGCCGTCACCTCACCATCGAGGTAAGCACTCAATAACTCGAAGCGATCGCGCTTCACCATATCCATAGCAGCACCCGTTGATTCATTGGTATGCTTTGCCGAACCATCTGGCAAATCTTTATGATCTTGCAATTGGGAACGGTCATCAAACTGAGAATCAGTAGTCATCTTAACATTATTACCAATTCCTACACGGGTAAACACAGCGGACAAGCATGAGAACTTAATCAATTCTTCTCCTGTTGGCAGAAGCACTCTGTAATTTCTTTAATATTCTTAATGAATTATCATATCTGCCATTGACCAAAGGACGGAAACTGTTCATTAGGAATCTAGATAAGTTTGCAACTGAGATTGCAATCTCGCTCTTGCTCTGGCTATTCTCGACTTGACTGTTCCCAAAGAAACACCAGTGATTTCAGCAATTTCTTCATATGCCAATCCCTCGATTTCTCTAAGAACAATTGTAGTACGGAACACCTCTGGCAAATCAGCGATCGCCTCCCGCAATTGCTCGTAAAACTCTCTAGTGGTCAGTTCTTCCTCAGGTCCGGGAGTATCTCCAGCAATTTCCCAATCCATTTCGCCATCGTCTACCGCACGGGGAGCATCCAGTGACAAGGGACTAACAACCCGCTTGCGCTTGCGCAACTCATCGTAAAATAAGTTGGTAGCGATGCGGCTTAACCAACCCCGAAATTTGGCGGGTTCTTGTAATCGGTTAATATTCCGATACACGCGAATCCAAACCTCTTGAGCCAAATCAGCTCTGTCAGGCCAATCAGGAGCCAGATGGTATAGAACTCTATCAACCTGGGATTGATAACGGCGCAATAATTCGGCAAATGCCACACGATCAGGGCGTAGTCCTGCTTGACAACGCAAAATTAGGTCGTGGTTTGAGATTTTGTCAACTTGCACCGAAACTTCTGGAAGTCTCGTATCAACCGTTGACCAGGATACAGTAATCGATTGACTCATAGATCGTACTGGCTGTAAATCATCCCTATCTATTAGACCTGCTAATGAGCAGGAAGTTCCTTTATTGAGTGACGGATTTATGACTGGAACACTAGGGTATACTAACGAGTGGTAGATACCCGGCGGCACAAACAACTCCTTCGGTGAGTTTTTTGCATAGAAACTTGCCTCCTTCACCCTTGAGTCATTACGTAATCGGGACACGGCAATGTTACTTATACTTGTGCAATATTAAGAACTGACCATCTACCCTTGACATATTTAAGCTACGCAATAAGGACAAAGATACAAGCAGGCATTGGCTCCCCACTACTGCTTCATAAAACTTTATTCCCGTGGCAACGTTACTACGAGGTTTGGTGCTGTTTCAGCTTCTTGTGGGTAAATTTTGTTATTTGTATTTGTTTGCTCGCTGACCTGAACTTGCAAAAACAGATTTAAGGAAAAAGTAATCGTAATCGCTAGTAATAGTTTTTCCAACATGGTTTTTCTCTCCCCCACACCAATAATGATTGATTGCTACATTTAGTGAAGAGTTCCTTGCTTTTCAAGGTTTCTCACCTAGACTTTTTCATCGTCATTGCAGTAGCGCAATCTCCATAGCCCTAGTTTGCCTGCGACTATTGACAAATTCATGAGGGAACTGATAAGTATTTATGAATTTTTAGTGACCGAAGCATGAGAGCATTCCTTACACCATAGCCCTCACGCGTCATTTGGATTCTGCACTATTAGTAGAGCCGCTTTCTGCTTTAGGGTAGAGTAAGCTAGGGTAAGCTGATAGCTAAATGGAAGATCTGGGTCTGCTGGAGAGAGACGATGGCGATAGTAAGAAACGACTCATTAACGCGTGTAGTGATGTTGCTCTGTTTTGGTACAGCAATCCTATCTCTGGCTGTCCATTGGCGCATGAAGACTATGATCCCTCATACCCAGTTAGGAACAGCAGGTGGAAACGTTTTATCTGGGCAAGCTTGGGCAGCAGAAAAACCGGGGCAAGTGACGCAGGAAAAAAGGCACAATGCAATTGCGTATCATATATCAAGTTTGCTCTCGGGTCAAGGATCTGCTCAACAGAAATTATCTCAAAGCGTGGCATCTGGAAAGAATCAATTGATAGTTGATTTGAGCGATCGCCGTGTTTACGTTCAACGTGGGGATCTCGTTATAGCAAGCTACCCAATTGCTGTGGGTAAGAAAGGTTGGGAAACGCCCACTGGTTCTTTCCAAGTTATGTATAGGCAACTCAATCCTACCTGGCGTCACCCGATTACTGGCAAAATATTTGCGTCGGGTCCTGATAGTCCTTTAGGAGACCGATGGATTGGTTTTTGGTCAGATGGACGCAATCAAATTGGCTTTCATGGCACACCAGATGATGAAGTCATAGGGAGTGCAATATCCCACGGTTGCTTACGGATGCGTAATCCTGATGTCCGCCTGCTTTACAAGCAGGTGAGTTTGGGGACACCAGTGGAAGTACGTCAATAGTCAGGAGTCAGGAGTCAACACTCAATACTCAACACTCAACACTTAGAAAACAATGCTTGGTTTGTAAACTAATGACTAATGACTAATGACTAATGACTAATGACTGCTCAATACTCTGATTTTTGCTCAAAATGGGGTGCGTATGCTTGGAGTAAGGTACTGACTTGGCGCAGAATTTCATTGCCAGTGTTTTTAGTTCCGACAGGCGTTCTATCATCATTTGGTCGGTGTAGGTTACGGGCGATCGCCTCGCCAACTTGCTGGGCAATCAATTTCTCAAGTTCTGCCCTTGCGCGTTGGCGCTGGTAGTTGGCACCTTCTTCTGTAGTAGCATATAGAGGTGGTAGGCGGTTGAGGGCGTAAGCGGCAATATCTCCAACATCCAGAGAACTTTCGCTAGTCGCTTCAATTTCTGCTACACGAGATATTGCTTCTGTCAGTACCAACTCTTCCATAACGTTGATAAATTGTTTGCGTGGTACCGCCACCACATCCCCACTCAACAGCGACACCATCAGCCGATCCAACGCTTTGTACTCCTCTATTGAGAGTTCACTAGCGCTATCACAGATTCGCCCGACTTCTGCTTCCATTGCTGGTGTAAGATAACCATCCTGGAGAGCCTGATCCACGATTTTTTCAATACTCATAACGCTCATTATCTTTCAGCTATCCAAGCAAGGTGGGTACGGTACCAATCAATCCTATTTATTTTGCCCAGTCATGAGCCAATAATACGCATAATACGCAAAAAGTTATTATTTTACTCCTTGATTTCGCCAGGGTACCGGGTCAACAGATTTGCCATTGACATAAAGCCCCCAGTGTAAATGCGGACCTGTGGATGCGCCTGTTGAACCGACTGCGCCAATTAATTCACCGGGTTTGACAAAATCACCTTCTTTAACATTAATGCGGCTGAGGTGCATAAAAATACTTGCCACTCCTTGCCCGTGGTCAATGCCAACAACATTACCGTGAACCCGAAATCCTTGCGATACCTTGCCTACCAAAGCAACCCGTCCAGCTGCTGGAGCAACAACAGGCGAACCCGCACCACCAGCATAGTCAATACCGCGATGATAGTAATCATCTGCGAATTTTCCATTATAGTACCTACGTACACCATAAATTGTACTGACACGTCCTTTATTCGGTGCGATAAAAGGACCATCCCAAAATTTTTCTGGTGTTTTTACCGCCTTAAACTCTGTTGCACGCTTGAGTTCATACTCTGTCGCTTGTACCCCAGCTTTTCCTGGGGGTAGATTAATGCGCTGTACGGGGAATTTGCGATTTCGTACTTGTACTGACAAGTTCTGCACTTGACCTTCGCCTGCAATCGTAAGAGTTCTGGTTCCAGCTTTTTCCAAAGGCGTTGTTGGGATCAAAGCCCGGTACTGTCGTGGTGCTATTTCATATGCTGGGTAAGTCTCCGAACCATTAGTAACTGTGACATTGCTACCATTAGCTGGATTATCTAGACTGACTACAACTGATATGGTATCGCCAAGTTGGGGAGTTGCTGGATTGACTTGTACTTCTAACGCTTTTGCGGGTGCTGCCAATGTAAAGGGTAGGGCAAATATCCCAAGTACGACAGTGGTTGCACGTACGTTGGTTTTGAAAGCTGTCACGCTTAAATCCAGTAACTTTTTCCCAAAACTACTAGCGTAATATTTGATCGTCATACAGGAGCTACTTAAAATCTTCTTCTTTTGAAAGACAGACTAAAGTATAGTTTGAGTTTCCTAAATTTGCTGTAGTTGAAACAGTATTGAAATCATATGCTACCAAAATATCATGTTAATTTTACGGATGTGGTAGCCATAAGCGGATGACTCAAATTTACCGAAGCCACAATTGTGATACCTTGAAACCACTGATTCTAAGGGACTTCCAATTACAAAACTCTCCAATTTGTAGTGATGCACCGAAACAACGCTGGGTTACGGCGTACTTTAGTTATCATGTAAAACCTCAACTGTCGTGCGCCTAACCCACCCTAGATCCACCGTACATTATGGATAATTTATTTTTTGGTACTCCTTAAGTTTAGCCCACCCCATACTAATAACGTTGACAACTGTAACCAACTGACTTCCCACACTAATGAAAAACTTTGTATGCTGAATGTTAATACGTTTTAATAGTACTTTTATAAGCTTGTGCAGGAAGATTTTAGGCTAATAGTTGATTTAGTTTCAGTTTTCGCGGTAGCTGCCTGTGGTGGACTTCTGGCGGCGCTTTTGCGACAACCAGTTTTACTGGGGTATCTCATTGGTGGGATGGTCGTAGGACCAGCCGGACTAGGACTGATTAAAGAATTGATTCAAGTAGAAACTTTGGCTCAGTTCGGAGTCGCCTTTTTATTATTTGCCTTGGGAGTTGAGTTTTCCTTTACAGAACTTAAAAAAGTCCAGGCGATCGCTCTTGGGGGAGGAGGACTACAAATTGCCCTAACGATTCTGACTACAGTTTTGGTGTGTGGAGTCACAGGAGCTTGGGCATATCTTCCTGCTAAAGGAGTATTTTTAGGAGGAATTTTGTCTTTGTCTTCCACAGCAGTTGTCCTCAAGTGTTTGATGGAGCGTAATGAAACAGAAACGCCCCACGGACAGGTGATGCTGGGAATTTTGGTTGTGCAGGATTTAGCGCTGGGACTGATGATCGCGGTTCTGCCAGCGCTTCACCAACCAGCAGAATCACTAGTCATAGCAGTGCTGTTGGCGCTGTTGCGGATTAGTTTATTTGCTGGTGGTGCAGTTGCCACAGGCATTTGGCTGATACCTCCTTTGTTGCGACTGCTAGCCCGTACTGAAAGCCGAGAATTATTTTTATTAGGCGTGGTGGCGCTGTGTTTAGGTATTGCCTTACTGACAGAGTATATGGGGCTTTCTATTGAAATGGGGGCGTTTGTCGCTGGTTTGATGATTTCAGAGGTGGAATACGCCGACCAAACCTTAACATATGTGGAGCCACTACGAGATATTTTTGCCAGTTTATTTTTTGCCTCTATTGGGATGTTGATTGACCCAGTGTTTTTGTGGAACAACCTGGAATTAATTCTAGGACTGGTGACACTGGTGTTTGTTGGTAAATTTTTGATTATTACGCCACTGGTGAAATTGTTTCGGTACCCCTTGAAAACAGCGTTAATCGCTGGGTTGGGACTAGCTCAAATTGGGGAATTTTCCTTTGTTCTTGCCAGTGAAGGACAGGCGCTGGGACTGGTTTCTCGACGAGTGTATTCACTGATTTTGGGAACGACAGCAGTAACATTGGTGCTAACCCCTTTTGTGCTGCGTTTGGTTCCGATTTTATTTGACTGGGTAGAATCAATACCTTGGCTGAAGCCCTATTTAAGCGGGGAAGGTCAGCCGTTGGCGGTTGCTGACGAACTACCGACGAAAAACCATGTGGTTGTTTGCGGTTATGGACGAGTGGGACGAAATTTGGTGAAGTTGCTACAGCAGCACGATTTGCCAGTGGTGGTGATTGATCAGGCAGAAAGTCGAATTCAGCAGTTGCGGGAAGCTGAGATTCCATATGTCTATGGTAATTGCGTGAGTTTTCACGTTTTAGAAACCGCTGGAGTCAACACCGCACGGGGAATGGCGATCGCACTTCCTGACCCCATGAGTACACGTCTTTGCCTGAAACGCGCTTTGGAATTGTCTCCTAATTTGGATGTCGTTGTTCGCGCTACCAATGATAAAAGTATTGAGGCGCTTTATCAACTTGGGGCGCGGGAAGTTGTGCAACCAGAGTTTGAAGCGAGTTTGGAAATGGTGGCTTACATATTAACTGACTTGGGTTTCAATACTGCTGTGGTGCAGCGAGAAATGCAGGAAATCCGCAATCGTCATTATTTGGATTTGCGACCAGAACAATCAGCGTCTGAGGTTTCCCGTGATTTGCAACAAGCAACTCAAGACCTTAACAAGCGTTGGTATCCTTTACCAGCTGGTTCACCTCTCGTCGGTATGACCATAGAGGAAGCGGATATGCGCTACTTAACAGGGGCGAGTTTGATGGCAATTCGTCGCGAAGGAGGTGAAGAAATAGATTATCCTCCGGCTGAGACTACTTTGGAAGAGGGCGATCGCCTTTTGGTTGTTGGTTCTGATGATGAATTGGCGGCTTTGGATGAATTCGCTAAAGGTCAAGCTGCTGTTCCCGGTGAAAATAGCGCTTGTCAATGGGTAACTATCTCAGCCGACAGTCCAGTTGTTGGGAAAACTCTTGCAGATTTGGACATCCGCAACCAATATGGGGTCATGGTGCAGGCAATACGGCGAGATAGCAAGTTTATCCGCTTTCCTGATCCTAGCTTCGACTTGCAAGTCCGCGACCAAGTTTTATTGTGCGGTAACTTGCTTTGTCTGAATCAACTTGTACACTTGCTTACCCCAGGTCGGGAAATACCGCTATCTATCCCAGTGGTGAAAGCAGGCGAAGCAGAAGCACTCAAAGAGTTTTTACCGATGGATACTGTGCTGGATTAGTCATTAGTCATTAGTCATTAGCACAAAGGACAATCAACAAAGGACTATTGTTTGGGCTTGATGTATGCAATGGCTTGCTTCCACACAGTCGTTTGCTCGCTGTTTTCATCTATAAGACACACACATTGTGCGTCTTGCCATATAACTTTCCCAGTCAATGTGTCGCCAGTTAGCAGTTTTAACTGGATTGTCGCTGCTTGTTGAATCAGGTTTTGTATTTGCCGAACGCTAGGCAGTGAGGTGTCAAATTCCGTAATCATACTTATTACTTATTAGTCATTAGTTATTAGTCATTAATTTAGTCTTGACATACTCCCCAGCCGTCCATGCGTGGGGATTCTGGGGTCAAGCAGTGATTGCAGGCATACCCTGTCTGACATCACCTAACCCAGCGTTTTTGTTGCCCCAACTGCAAGAATATTTTTAGCTGCGTTTTCGTCCCTTGCATTAACTAACCGACAGGACGGGCAACGCCATTCTCTAATCGACAAATCTAAATCATCTAAAATATGTCCGCAATGAAAGCAAGTTTTACTAGATGGTATCCATCTATCTATGTACACGACTTGCTTATTCTTTTTCTTGGCAACCCATTCTAAAATCCGTAGAAAGTCGCCAAAGGCGAGGTCTGAGACTTTGCGTCCCCATAAACGTTGCATTCCCTTGAGGCTTAAAGTCTCGAAACATAGCACGTCGAACTTATTGGTTAGTAAATGTGCTAGCTTCCAAAACCAATCAGCGCGACGATTAACGACATCTTCGTAGCGACGAACAAGATTCAACCTTGCCCGCTCCCGATTCGCCGAACGTTTCTGCTTCTTGGAGTGAAGCTTGCTGGCTTTTTTGATGGCGTTAATAGACTGCTTAAGGAATTGAGGTGATTCAATACTAGAACCGTCAGAGCAAGTGAGGAATGTTTTCAATCCAAAATCAAATCCAGCGATTTTACCTGTCTTAAACTTGATTTCTGGGTCAACCACATTGTCAACAACAATAACTATAAATAACTCACCTAGTGGGGTGCGCTTAATAGTTAAAGTCTTAACCGTTCCTTCTATCTCTCTAGAATTCCAGTACTGATATACCCGACTTCCTATTTTGACTCGATTGCTGCCAAGAAATTTGTATCCTGCTTGTTTTAATGTGAATGATTTGTACTTTTTGACCTTTTTAAATCCTGGTGGTCTAACCCCATTTTTGTGATGTTTAAAAAACAGTTGGTATGCCTTTTCAATACGTTGGCAGATATCCTGTACTGCTTGAGAACCAATCAACTGCCAGAAAGGGTTACGTTTCCGCATTTTGGCAATATGAGCCTGAAGTTTTGCACAACTCAAGTGCTTGCCCCATATCCGGTAGTACCGTTTATGCAAGGCAATACAATGGTTATAGATCACTCCTGCGGCGTTAATTGACCGCTTAAGAAATCTATTTCGCTTGTGTTCGTACAATTTAAACTTGAGGGTTTTCATGCTAATATTGTACACCAATAATCTGTACAATCTTATGAAGAAACGATTAGATTTTAGACTAGAAGAATATGAACTTGAAATCCTTGAAGATTACTGCGCATCTGTTGGCAGAACAAAAAGCGACGTACTTCGAGAACTCGTTAGATCTTTAAAGACAAAGAAAAAGCTGCTCCTTTAGGACGGGGCTTTAAACCCAAGTTTTCGGTAACTCACAACTGACAAAGCACAATACACTAATGACATAGAAACTTAAATATACTTGATCGATTTTGGCAATGGCAATCGAATTTACTAAGTATCACGGTCTGGGCAATGATTTCATCTTGATTGACAATCGCTCGTCATCAACGCCCGTCATCACTCCCGAACAAGCAGTTAAGTTGTGCGATCGCCACTTTGGTATCGGTGCTGATGGTGTTATTTTTGCCTTGCCTGGCGAAAACGGTACTGATTATACCATGCGGATTTTCAATTCCGATGGCTCAGAACCAGAAATGTGTGGTAATGGCATTCGCTGTCTCGCTGCTTTTTTAGCTGATTTAGAAGGTGACGCCAAAAAGAGCGACCAATATCGCATTCATACGCTAGCTGGTGTGATTACACCCCAACTCATGGCGGATGGTCAAGTTAAAGTAGATATGGGTATCCCCAAGCTACTCGCTGGTGAAATTCCTACCACTATACGCCCAGCAAACGAAAAAGTGATTAATCAACCGCTAGAGGTAGCAGGGAAAACTTGGGATGTCACCTGTGTCAGTATGGGGAATCCTCACTGTATTACCTTTGTAGATGACGTTGCAGCAATTCCTCTGGAAGCCATTGGTCCCGAGTTTGAGCATCACCCAGCTTTTCCGCAAAGGATAAATACAGAATTTATTCAAGTGGTGCGTCCTGATTACGTAAAAATGCGGGTATGGGAACGAGGGGCTGGTATTACTTTAGCTTGTGGAACTGGTGCGTGTGCGTCGTTAGTCGCGGGTGTATTGACAGGGAAGTGCGAGCGGAAAGCTACAGTTGAGCTTCCGGGAGGACCTTTGCAAATTGAATGGTTAGAAATCGACCAACGCCTTTACATGACAGGACCAGCCGAGCGGGTTTTTACTGGGAAAATTAGCTAAAAGCTCTTGTGGGGTGGGCATCTTGCCCGCTCAGGGATATGGCTCTTGTGGGGTGGGCATATTGCCCGCCTATAATATGGAAAAGACGGGCGAGACGCCCGTCTCAAAAAAGGATTAAGGCTCAATACTTACGCTTGCTTCCGGAAGCGCCGACGCAGACCTACGCCGAAGCCAAGCGCTGTGAGTGAACCCACAATGGTGATAGGTTCGGGAACAGGTTCTAAGTTGGCGTCGCGTATCTGTAGGGCAGAGGAGACATTATAGTCGTTTACATCCACAACCCCAAGAGCTAGAGTGTAGTTTCCAGGAGCAGAGAAAGTAAAACTTTTGGTTAAAAACCCTGTTTGAGTGTTATACGGGCTAGAGGGATTAGATGGAGCATTTGGGAAAGCCAAAGCGTTAAAGTTAACAACTTCATTGGTGTCTGCATTTCTTACAAAGAAGAAGGCATAGTCATCAAAGGGAACAGGTTGTGCTGTTTCATTAGTCAGGAAGTTATAGCTAAAGCGGAAGACATCACCAGCTTGAGCGGCAATTGTATTTCTGATTGCAGATCCTTCAAATGCTATGCCAGAACGATCTAAAAAATTCTCGGCTACGCCTAAGAAATTTTGTAATGCTGGGGTTTGTAGCGCTTCTGTTGCTGGATTACCTGAAAAATTGAATAATGTATCAGATTGAGGACGATCATCATTTAGCAAAGCGTTATTAGAAAGATTAGCCTGACCTACACCAGGGGTTGTAACATCACCCGAAACCTGCCAACCACTGAAATTGACTTGAGCAGCAAAAGAAGGGAAAGCAACTGTAGCTAAACCACCAAAACTAGCAAAACTAACAACAATTGTCTTGAGAGCGCAACGTTTGATGAAATGAGAAATTGTCATAAAGTTATTACCTTTGTTACTGGGTGAAATTTTGTAGGAGAAATACAACTGAGAGATGTTCAGCCAACCTCATGGTTTTTCTTAAGAAAGAACAACAGAGGAGAAACTGTAAATCGCACAATTGTTAGAGCCTTCTAAACTCAAGTAACCCTAGGTAGTTGCACTCGTATAATTGGGATTGACTGGCTTTGAAATAGCTACGTGAGGAAAGATTGCGTCTGCGCTAGCTTCAAAGCCACTAATGGTTTGCCTGTATCCCTGATACGGATAAAAATGAGGTTGTTACTGTGTCATTTACTGTATCACAGTATTTCTGAAGCTAAGTGTATATACTATAACTTGATGAGTTAGACAACACTTACCCTCAGAAACGTTATTAGAAATTCGCCAGCTTAAATTAAGAAGTTGGCAGAGATATTTAAGTCTTCAGTAGATACTCCTAGAACAGTAGCAAGCAATGTAGAAGGAGCGCGACCAGCTGAACCATCAGGGTCAATCAAGACGTTCGTATTGTTGTTTTGAGAACTAAAGCCTAAGTATCCTCCCGTAGTAGCGCTGTTGTAGTTTAAATTACTTAAACGAAGACTGTCAAATAACTGCCCGAAGTCGAGAATGTCTACACCAGGTTGGAAGTTTTGGATGGTATCGCCTGCCTCACGGATGCTGTTATATGCAAAGATATTTCTGCCAGAACTACCGATAAGGGTGTCTGCCCCTTCAAAGCCGGTGATAATTTGGTTGGCACTACCGACTAAGGTATCAGCACCTGATGTGCCATTATTCAAATTCGGTGATAGATTGAAACGAGAAACGATGGGGTCATGGTCACTCAGCTGATCTGTAAACTCTGAGTTAATGTGAACTACATCATACCCACTCCGGCTGTTGAATAAATTGCCTGTCACCAGAATATGATCTAGCGCTTGAGCATTACCTTCAAAGTTATAAGTATATTGCTCGTTGATAGGTAGCGTCTCAGTCAGGTTATTGAGTACAGGCTGTTCACCATTTACGTTCCCTTTAAGGATTTGTAATGCAGGGAAGAACTGAAATTCGTTAAAGTCACCCAGAACAGCAACATTGGCATTGGGATCTACTGCCAAAACTTGATCCACAAATGCGTTGACTATGGCAGCTTGGTTTTCACGCGCACTTTGACCCCCCTGGGTTGGCGGCTGGTTACGCCCAAAAAGAGTCTGACTCCCGCCTCGAGAGGTGAAGTGGTTGCCAATAGCAAATACAGTCTGACCATTGAAAATAAATTCGCCAACTAAAGGCTTGCGACTGCTATTGAAGGCAGGGTTGGTGGGGTCAACGAGACCGGGACTATCAGAAAGCTGGGGAAAATCGTTGACGTTGGTGACTGTAGTGTTAACAGTAGAGCCACCACCAGGACGATCTACAAAAGACACCCGGTTGGGATTGAAAATGAATCCCACTCGGATATTACCACCAGGTTCACCGCCATTAGTATTGTTAACGGGATCGATCTGGCGGAATTCATATCTAGGACCTCCAGCCGTAGCGATCGCATCAATCAATGTTTGGAAAGTTACGCTAGCATCCACTACACCATTGTTTGTTGGTCCAGTATTATCCTGAATCTCTTCTAAACTGATGATGTCAGGGGACTTGAGATTGTTGATAATAGCATCGGCGAGGGCGTTAAATCTGGCTGAACCGTCACCAGGATCAAGGTTTTCTACGTTGAAGGTTGCAAGCGTGAGCTGATTGCTATCAGAAGTTAGCGTAGTGACTTCTTTGGCTATTGAGCTCGGTGTCACAACAGTTGGTGCTGTTGTGGGAAGAACTTCGTAGCTACCAAAGTCATAGTTAACGACTCCGACAATTGTACTTAATTGAGTGCCAACATTCTCATTAGGGATCGAAGAGCCAGTGGGTAGAAAGGTGTCATCAATTTGAATGCGTTCTGGGTTAAAATCGCTGTTACGCAGTGCATTGCCAATATCAGTCGAGTTCTCGCCACTAATTGTGATCCCACCGCGAGAATTTCTTCCCGTCACTCCTGCACCATTGTCTGCTAAGACATAGAGTTCCCCAAACTGATTTCTCAGCCCAGATGTGACTGGGTTGTTGATTTGCACCTGCATTCCTTCTAAGCTTTCGTAGAAATCAATGCCTTCTTGAGATGGTTCAAATGGAGCGTTTTCTACATCGCTTGCCGCATCGTTATAAATAACTTGAGTAGGAATCGTCCGAACACCACTGCCTGGTGCAGCGCTAATCACCGTTGGAGCGGGCAGAGTATTGCCACTCGACAGTGTAGAGATTGATGGGCTGACAATTTGAGTGATGCTCAGGTTGGTAGCAGCACCGCCAGGACGGAATTCGTTTACCGTACCAGAAACCAACACCGAGTCTCCAATAGCTACTGTTGGTGCAGAGGAGGTGAAAACAAAAATACCTTCTGAGGTGGCATCATTGCTATCTGGGTTGGGATCTTCTAAGTAGAAACCATTGTTCCGCACGACTGTCACGATACCGGGGACGTTGGTTACACTTTGATTGTTGAGGGGTGAGATGTGCGCTGCACCTTGAATATCATGGATGCGGATAGCTCCAGGACCAATGTCGTTATCTGCAATAGTTACAGTTGCTGTGCTGGAACCAGCCAAGTCATAGTCAGCAGTATCAACCAGTGTTAGTGTTACTGTCTCATTCCCTTCTACTGTAGTATCATCAACAGGTGTAATGGTGATATCTACAAACGCTTGACTTGCTGCGATCGCGGCAGTGCCAGTTAAGTTAGGTGTGTAATCAGTACCATTTGTTGCCTGACCTGCACCTGTAGCAACGGTGTAATTAACAGATAAGGCTGCGCTGGTGTCACCCGTGCGTGTAATTCGGAAAATTCCTGGATCAGATCCTGCTTCTGCTGCTGCTGCATCTGTTGCTTGAATTGAGACAATTGTAACAGGTGATGGAGTCACTCCTCCTGGCGAAATACTAAAGTCATCGATTCCCAAACCGTGGTCATTTCCTGCGTCATTGGTGTCTTGCCAGCGAAGCCAAATTTCTTGATCTGGAGCAAGGTTCAGACCACTTAAAGTTGAAGACAAAGCAGTGCGATTTGCTGTTGTGTTGCCATCTAGGGCAGCAGTAGTTGCTGTCGCAACTGGACTTGTAAAGTCCAGCGCATCGAAATCCACATAGGTACCTGAATCTATACTTGTTGCGCCTATTAGATATTGAAAATCTAGTTTTTGAGGGGTAGTATTGCCACCATTACGCCACTGTTCACCCGTGTAGCCAATATTGAGGGAGGTGATGGTGCTGCTGGTATTGTTGACAAAACGACTTCCATAATAAATAGTACCTGTGGTGCCAGATGCCACAGATCCTAAAGCTCGCTCTGTGCTACCAGTAGTACCAAAGCTGTAGAGTGACCCTGTATTGCTTGAGCCATTATTTGCTGTGTAGGTTGGTCTGGTGGAGTACCAACCAGGAATAGTGGAATCATCATTCCATATATTGTTAGTGCCTGAATTGGCTAACGAATCAAAGTTTTGAGAATAAGGACTGTTCAGGTTAATTGCGGGCATGGAAGCTCCTCATTTACTCTAAAGATAAAAACGAAACGAATAGTTTCAGTCGAAAAAGTAAGGATGAAGTTAAGAACGACAATTTCGACTCGTCCGCCTGCTAGCTGTCGCTCAGCCAAAAGCGAGTCCTAATTTTTTATATGTATCTAAATTGACACATATTAATTAGGGACACTAGGAGAAGGTTGTTACTAGCTATTAAAATTTCTCTACTAAATTTGGACGAGGGTAGATGTGAATGTAGATGCTTAACCTTACCCTGGCCATTTTAAATCCACTGTTTTTTGATTCCCTGGGACAAGGTGTATATTACTACATTTTTTAGCGTGGATTTTGCGGTCATTAACTAATCTAATGATGGAATTTTGATGTTGTTGAGCAGGTAGATTGCACTGTTGTTTGGCTTTAGAGAAGTATGAAGTTGCTCTCTATAGCATTACTTATAAATTACTCTAATAAAATACAATGTCAAATTAATTTCAGTTTTATCAAGTGGATTCCGTGTTATTACTTATTTCCTAGACTATCATCATAATTGGTGAAGATAAAAGCAAAGTTAAGTTCACTTTAAGAGTCATCTGGAGGAAAACTTTAACGCCCAAAGTATAAGGTAGAAGTTCATTAGCAGTGTAGGGGCGTAATGCGTTACGCCCCTACACTGCTAAATTTGGGTTAGTTAGCGAGCAATAGAAAAAAGTAAGCTTTTCCCCAGCTTCTACCACTACTATTTAGATGAAGCAAGTCGCCGATAGTAAGTAAGTTTTGACCAAAACTAAGGTTTGGTTTTGACGCTGACAGGACCATAGACAGAAGTCTGACACGCCAAGCGGTAGTTTTCCGGCTTTCTCTTAAGCATCACCTTTTCTACTTCTGTCCGGGTAGAAAGGTTTTCCAGCCCTTCAACAATTTCCACAATGCAGGTGCCACATTGACCGGAACCCCCACAGTTAGCCAGTTTTGCCAGCATTTTGTAAATGGGGATGCGGTTTTCTAAAGCTTTTAGCCTTAAGTTAGCACCATATGCTGCTACAACTTCCTGATTCTCGTTGACAAAATTGATTGTACTCATGATGCAATTCCTTGTGTTATTCAACGTTTTGTATTACAACACAGGTGCTAGTTACGCTACATATTCTAGAAAGCTTGTTATGTTTAAGCTTACATTTATTTTTTACTTTTGCGTTCAGGAAAACATTAAGGATTTATGGCAGGGTAAAGAAATGCTTGAGTAGCACGCGCACAGAAGAGATTACAACTCTTGCACTGATTCAATGTTTTTGAGATTAAACCACAGATGGACACTCATGGGACACAGATAAATATCGGTGTCCATCTGTTTCTAAATATCAATTAATCATACTTTTGCAAGAAGTCTATTGAGTTTGTGAAAGGCTAGGCGCGAAGAATGGTATAATCACCTAAACTTGTGATGAGTGGGTAATTAAACAATAAGCTCATAACTAGAGATAATTTCCTACTCATTAGAGGCTGCGTTTAGCCACTCTTGCATTGCTGGTAATGCAAAGACAGCTTCAGCATATTCTTTGCAGATTGCATCTAGTTGAACACCATATGTTACAAACCGGGAAACAACAGGTGCATACATCGCATCTGCAATCGTAAATTTGCCAAACAACATATTACCACTTGTGCCAAAGTTTTGACGGCATTCTCTCCAGATTGCAGTAATTCGGTCAATATCTTTTTGGACTTCCGGAGTCATTCCCTTTCCAGGAAATCTAGCACGGCAGTTCATAGGCATATTTTGCCGCAAACTCTGAAAGCCTGAGTGCATTTCAGCGCTGATAGAACGGGCTACAGCTCGTGCAGCTTTATCTTCAGGTAACCAGTATATGTTGGAAAATTCTTCAGCTAGATACTCGAAAATAGCAAGAGAATCCCATATCGTTAGATTGTCGTGCAATAGTACAGGCACTTTTCCTGATGGTGAGTATTGCCTAATTTGTGAAGAGGATTCTGGTGTGTAAAGAGCGATGCGAATTTCGTTGAAATTCAATCCGAATTGCTTCATTGCCAACCAAGGACGCAGTGACCATGATGAGTAATTCTTGTTGCCAATCACGAGAATAAGCTGTGTCATATTAATCTACCTCTACCACTAATGTGACTACACAGAATAAGAAGCAATATCGCCAAAATTTTTTGCAGCAATCTCTATCTTCGATAACGCTGTTCAACCCATGCAAGGATATCAGCTTCAGAACCAGAGGAGAAATATCCCCCTGTCTGAGGGTCGTAAGCTTCCCAATAGGTGTTACCGAAGCGATCGCGTTTTTGCCAAACTTGCAATTCTTCAGGACTTGTTAGCGCATAAATGAATTTTTGCCAAACTTTATACAGCCATGAGAAAGAGAACGAGGTTTGCCAGTTCGCTTTTGTTTGTGCGTTTTGACTAATAGCAATGCAGGAGTTGTCTGACTTCAAATTGATACCTTTCATCACAGCAGCCTTAATATTTGTATTGCAACCATGACGGTAACAACTTTTGTGTTGGTATTCAAAACATGACGTGCATAGCTTCTATAAATGGCATTTATAAATGACTTAGGGGTAGGGGTGAAAGAAAGTGGAGGAAGTGGGGGAAGATAGGGAAGAAAATACTCCCTCTACTCCCCATACTCTCAAGGTACGACACTTGGATTACAATAAGTACTACATTGAACTCCCGGATTTGCCATGAAACTTTCCCAGCTTCTAGCCGCTGTTGCAGTGGCAGATAATGGTAACTTCAGTGAAGCAGCCTTGGAATTGAACCTGTCTCAGCCAGCTGTAAGTCATGCGATCGCCACACTTGAAGAGGAACTGGGCGTACAGTTGTTTGTTAGAGGTCGGCATGGTGCAGTACTGACACCAGCAGGAGAAAAAATTGTTCCTTATGCCCGTTTGGCGCTGCAAAATATAGAAACAATGCGAAAGGAAGCAGATTTGCACAAAAGTTTACACGGTGGAAGCGTGCGAATAGCTTCTTTTCGTAGCGTGGCAACCCACATTTTACCAGAAGTGATTGCTGATTTTCGTTCCCGTTATCCTGAAATTACTGTCAGCATAGCGGAACGACTTAGCTATATTGAAGTTGAGCAAGCTCTTCGTGATGGGCAAGCTGATATTGGGTTTACTTATTTACCAACATCTGCAGAATTTGAGGCTTGGGAACTGCTACGTGATGAATATATTGTTCTCTTACCTCCAAACACAAAAATCAGTAATGACCAAATTACATGGGAAGATATAGCCGCTTATCCCTTGGTTTTGCTACCTTGTTTACCTTGTGGTCTTGCACTACATAATCATCTCAAGGCTAAAGCACCGCCGATGTGTACTAATTCCTCTATTGTAGAAGATTCAACAATCGTCACTATGGTTTTAAAAGGATTGGGGGCTGCAATTATAGCACGTCTAGCGGCTGAACCTGTTCCAAAAGAAGTGCAGGTATATACTTTGCCAGTCCCCTTTGAAAGAGTGATTGCTGTAGCGATTTTGGCAGATGCTTTACACACTCCTGCAGTCTTCGCGTTTTTGGAAACTCTCAAAAAGTACGCTAAAGCAACTACCAACATATGCAATTTATCAAGCCAGTTTGTCTCCACGACAAGGAAAAAATAGAAGCGTTTCTGCGCCGTCATCCTTTTTTGCATTTGTATGAGCTTGGAGATTTAGATGACTTTTTTTGGTCATATACTATCTGGTACGCCTGTCAGGATAGTGACAGTATCCGCCAAATCGTACTGTTGTACCTTGGTGCTGAACTTCCTGTTTTACTAGGTTTGACTGAAGGTTCTGGAGAAGAGATGAGTGAGTTGCTGCACTCTATCTCACATCTTCTGCCAAAGCGGTTTTACGCCCATTTAAATAGTAAAACAGTAGAAATTTTTGCCAAAAACTACCAAATCCAATCTCATGGAATTTATAACAAAATGGGTTTAACCAATCTCTTGTATTTAAATTCATATTTAAACAAAGTAGATACATCTTGTGTACAACAGATATCTCAATCAGATTTGCAGGAGCTAAAGGCGCTGTATCATGTGAGCTATCCAGGCAACTGGTTTGACCCAAGAATGCTGGAAACAGGACATTATTATGGTGTCCGTCAAGGAGCGGTATTGGTAAGTGTGGCTGGTGTGCATGTATATTCACCACAATATAAAGTTGCTGCACTAGGCAATGTCACAACACACCCAGACTTTCGTAAACAAGGTTTGGCAACAAAGGTTTGTGCAAAATTGTGCCAGTCATTATTAGACAGCGTGGATTATATTGGTTTGAATGTCAAAGCTGACAATACAGGTGCAATATCCAGTTATCAAAGATTGGGATTTGAAAAAATTGCTGTTTACGGAGAGTATACGCTTAAGTTGAAATAGCTTAGGCAGTTTATCAAAAGTTTTCTCAGAAAAATCTTAAGTATTGTAGGGTGGGCAGTGCTTACCGTATTTTCCGAGAACATCCGGGTTTTGCTAAGCACTGCCCACCTTACGTGCCGTTCAAAAATCTGCGGAGGAGTCCTATACTTTATCAAAACTTTTCTCAGACACTCACCTTCTTACAGCGCTTTTAAAAGGATAAACTTTAAACCACATGGTAGGGGCACGAAGCTTTGCTCATTGGTGTCAACAATCATGTTCAACCCTTTATTCCACGTTGATTTACCCCACACGCCAGTCGCCTCTGTCGGGAAACCCTCCTGCAGCGCTGGCTCCCCTTAATCCCCTCCCCGCAAGCTCGGGGAGGGAGGCGCCTCGTTCCCAGCCTGAGGCTGGGAATGCCTACTGGCACAGGCTCTGCCTGCCTTACTTGCGGCAGAGCCGCTTAAACTGCATTTCCAGGTAGAACCTGGAAACGAGATTTTAGAGGGTTTTGGCTTAAGTTAACACTAATGAGCAAGGCTAAGTGTCCCTACAGCCAGCCTGTATTCTACCAATTGAAAACTGCTCTAAGGTATAGAAAATAATTCTAAAGAAGTAGGAAATATGGGAGTAGATTTTCACCCAAAGTTATGAATTGCGAAAAGGAATGCTTTGACTTCTGATAGAAGTTGTGAGTAGGGCGATGTTTTATCTTTAATTTGAAAATGTTTATTTATAACTATCACCTACTGACAAGGGTTAGTGTTCATTGAGGTGTCAAAATGTCGGAGTACATCCTTTTCTGCATGATGGTTATGGCATTATTGGGATGGGCGCTTTCTGAGTGTTTGCTCTTTTTAAGTTAAGAAGCGATATTCAGTAGACCGAAAAGTTTTCTCTCAACAGCTTAACGTAAGAACGCCAATATCTGTTTGAAGCAGATTCTCCCACCAAGCAATAAGAAAGTTAGTTTAAAGGCTTCTCGCCCATTTGAGTTCAAAAGCGCATCTGAAGTATTAGTAAGAGAATTAATTTGACTGATTGCCGCACTCCTCCAGCCTACGCCAGCTACCGCTGCCAAACTTAGAGCTACCACAGAGAAGCTACCTAGTTCGATGATTGTCAGCTGCCGTCTGCGATCGCGCTGCTGCTTCTCCCTATCCCGTTGTTGGGCGCTAGCTTGAATAAAGTCTCGTTCCTCCTGCGTCATTTCATCCACGCGTTTGTGCAACCAATCTTCCGCCACCGTCAATGGCACGCCTCGCAACAACGCCCCTGAGTCATGGTTGCTATTTTTCCACTCACGTAATGCTACCTTCAACCGTTCCTGCCAAACGCGAAACTGACGGTTAGCATTTATCCACTCGCGTAGGGTTCCCCATTCCCGAATCAGCGCTTCATGCACCACCTCTACCGTATCTTCCTGTTCATGGCGTCCCGTCACAACCAAACGTGCTTGATATCCTGCTAAATAACTCACCAATCCCCAATTATCTTGCCCAACTTCGGCACGGGTTGCTAGCCGCCGAGTATCCTCTGTTCCTTCCCCTGGACGCACTAATTGCAGAAAAATTCGCTGTGTTTGCTTCTGTTGTGCCTCACTCAGTTGTTGATAAATCTGTTCAGCATGATTGGCTATAGCTTTTTTGACACCGCCAATTTCATCGTAGGCTTGGTGAGTTAACACACGGTTAACCTGCTTCTCCCACAGTCGGGTGAGGGCAAATTCCAACAATGGCAAGTTACCAGGTTCTTGCCCCACATCATCGAGAATTCGTTGAGTCAATCCATCCTCTAGTTGTACTTCCAGCTTTTGTGTCGGTTGCTCAATTGCCGCCTGTAGTTCCTCCTGATTCATGGAACTCAGCAGTTGTGGTGTAAACTCGTGCAATGCATCCCGAAGCGGACGGTGGGAAAGCACATAGCCGTAAAAGTCAGCCCGTAAAGTGAAAACCAGTGTTAAACTTTTCTGGTGAATCGCTTCGAGCAACGTATCAGCAAAGCGCTCTTGTTCTTCCTTCACCTGACAAAGAGTGTAGAGTTCCTCAAACTGATCTGCAAACAGCAACAGACGTTTATCCGGATTGCGTTCTGTGATGCGAGACACCACTTGCTGCAAAGTGACTTTGCCTTGTTGCATATCTGCTGCTAGTCCAGCGGCTTCCCGCAGTTGTTGAGTGTCACCCATTTTCGGTTCTAATTGACTCACCAATGCAGAAGCAAGCTGATAAAACGGTTGGTTCCCAGGACGGAAAGATTCAATCAGCCAACTTCCCTGTTCCCGCAACTGTGAAATCAGTCCCGCAAACACTACAGAAGATTTGCCACTCCCACTAGGACCAATCACTGCTATCAAGGGCTGTTTGTGAACCGCTTGAACTAAGCCATTCACAAACGTTTCTCTTCCAAAAAAGAACGCTGCATCCTCCTCCCCAAATGCAGACAATCCTTGGTAAGGGTTGGGGGAATAACTTCCGTTTCTGGCTGTGTGGTGACAGTGATTAACTCTTTTTTTCTTAGTATCGGAGTTTGCTGCTCCACAAAAGTTACCATTTGAGAGCAGCCCAACTCATAGGCAAACTCCACACCTTCCCCAGCAGCCATTGCATCGTAAAACGCTACAGCAAAGGCAACGGCTGCTTTATCCCCAACTGTGTTATTCATGCCAATCACATAGTTGACGTGTTGGCTAATTGCCGAAGCTTGCACTTCTGAGTAACAAGCGTTTAAAAGGACACAATCGACACCTTTGCTGGCAAACAGCTTAAACATACTCGCCAATGCATCTGCCCGGATCAATGCTGCCTGTCCCGTCTCATCTTCCAGGACAATACCATCTTTGCCTGCACCGTGCCCGCACAAGTGTACAATCTGGGGCTGATAATCGAGGATTGCTCGGTAAAAGTCTCGTGAACGAACTGCCCATTTCTGCTCTAGGTTAAACTGCTCTCGTTTGTTTGCGCGTCGTAATCCCTCATCAATTTCCCGTACCTCTTCATCCAGTCGTAGCCTTGAGGTATTGGTAGGATTCGCTGCCAGAATCAAAATTGTTTTGACATGCATATTATTACTTATAAAAGAGTCTAAAAGAAGTTTTGTATATTTATTCTTGACAAAATTAGTATAATCTGAGTAAAAAATAACATCAGCGAGCAACTGACCTTATAAGTATCATTTGACGCTGCATATGCTGAGATATTCCGGAATTATCTCCCAATAAGGTCAGCCCCTGAGTCCTTACGGACACGCTCCGCTTACGGGGAAGTCACGCATTCACGCATTCACGCATTCAAAAGTAAGAACCCCATAACCGAAGTTGGGGGCTTGAGTCAAGCAGAGACCGTAGACGCTTGCGCCTACTCGATGAAATACATTTTTTCTTTTTCCATAAATAAATTTAGGGGCTTGTACCTTTTTCTTTCTGGTCAAGTAAAGAGAACTTTTTTACATATTCTTATAGACGCAACTAAAGTTGACTTATGCAGAAATTAGGTGAGTCGCAGCAGTATTGTCTCTTATTTTCACAGAAAAGCGAATAAAGTATACGTAAAAAATCATACTAAACAACTATCTTTAGCTAGTTGTTATCATTCCCAATAATGCGTCAAATGATAGATAGATCCTCTTCTACCTTTTGACAGATGACTGTTATTTAGTATGATTTCGCCTTTGCAAAATCCACTCCCGCAGTCTGAGTACACAACGAGCCGAGTCGTTGTCTACTTTTACAGCAGCAGATTATGCTTATGGACTCCAATTATGTTTTTACGCCTGACAGAGGCTATCTCACTTCACCGTAAAGGACTCCTATGGGATAGAATTTTTTATTTTTCCTGCTGATTTGAACCCTTGGGTTTTTTCAACAGATTTAATTCATGAAGCCAAAAACTCCCGACGAACTAAAGTAGCTAGCTTAGAGAGTGCGATATCAGCCAACGCCTGTTGAGGGGTGCATTCTAATTTTTTGCTCTCAACGAGAAAGAGTGTTCCTATTAAGTTTTCTCAGCAGAATTAAGTCAGCGATCGCGTACTTTTTTCAAAACCTTTACGATCGCTTAGGTAGTAGTGCCATAAAATTCTGGCAGCAACAGCACGCCAAGGACGCCAGTTGTCTGCAATTGCTGCCAGTTCTTCAGGTGTTGGACGTAGCGTCAATTGCTTGAGTTTTTGGGTGGCGATCGCCAGTCCTAAATCGCCTTTGGGAAAAACATCAGGGCGTAGCAGCGCCATCAATAAGTAAATATCTACTGTCCAATCTCCAATACCTTTGATGCGCTTTAACTCAGTCCGGATAGCTGTTTCGTCCATTGTCTCTAGGTTGGTGAGGTTAAGCTGACCACTTGTGATTGCGATCGCCAATGCACGACCATATAAAATCTTTTGCCGACTAAACCCAATTGTCTTCAATTGAACATCATCCAGAGTAAGAAAATTTTCTGGTGTCAGCGGTACCGCCACTGCACACAGACGGTTAAATACAGCCTTTGCAGCAGCTAAAGATACTTGTTGTTCCAAAATGATACGCAGGAGTGTTGGGAAACCCGCTTCTCTTTCCCACAAAGGGGGAGGTCCGAAAGTTTGTAAAATTCGGCAAAATCGCTGTCGCGATTGGCTAGCTCCATCAAAGCATAAGTAAGAGTTTCTTGTGTGAGTGATTCTGAGATCAACATAGACACAACAATAGAAAATTCGACTTTCAGGCTACCTTATAATTAGCAAGCTAATCAAATTCGTTTTTAACTGTGGTCATACTGCGTCCCTTTGTTGATAAACAAACAATACTGAATTTTGCCAAGTGCTACCCAGAGTTAGATGTTGCTTCAATAGAAACTTGTTTGGCTTTTCTACACACCACGGCTGATGTTTATCAAGCCTTAGATGTTCATTTTGCCCGCTACGGTCTTTCGCGGGGAAATTTACTTTGTTGATGCAATTGTATTTGACGGACGAGAAAGGGCTAACACCTTCTGAATGTGCTCAACGAGCCGGTGTGACTAAAGCAACAATCACAGGACTCCTTGACGGACTTGAACGAGATGGATTGGTAAGACGCCTTCCTGACATAACAGATAGGCGAATGCTGCGCTTGCAATTAACAGACAAAGGACGGGACTTGCTTTCTCAAATGCTTCCAGACCATTTTTGCCGCACCACCGACTTGATGGGGAATCTCACTGACAGTGAAAAAAAGACACTCATCAAGCTTTTAAACAAAGTACGCACTGGAACCTCAGCAATGCTTGACCCCTAAATAAAATGCTTGTGGATGATTGCTACCTAGTGTAAGCTTATAGTTAGGAACCTAACTATAAGGTGCCTAATTAAAATTTGGAAAAACTAATATGAACAAGCTAAGCGTCAAGCAAAAAAACTGGTTGCTGGCTTCTCATGTCGCCTTTGGAGGAATTTGGTTTGGTACTGCTTTATGCATGATTGCAATTGCTTTAAGCAACCGAAACACTCCCAATGGTGATGAACTGTACGCTATCAACTCAGTCATGAAGCTGCTGGATGACTTTGTAATCATCCCCTCTGCCACCTTATCGCTGATAACAGGTGGATTGCTTTGCTGGCTTACCATTTGGGGATTTTTCAAACACTACTGGGTGATCGTCAAGTGGATAGCAACTGTAGCACTCATTGTCACTGGCACAATTTGGCTTGGTCCTTGGACAAATGCAATAACCGCCATCTCTGCAGCAGAAAGGATACAAGCACTGCAAAATCCGCTGTATGTATTTGACCAGAACGGAGTACTTGTGGGTGCTATTATTCAGACCTCATGCGTTTTAGCAATCATTGGCATTTCAGTCTTAAAGCCTTGGGGAAGGCGAAACATTAAAAAGCAGGAGCAGAAACAGCCAGTTGCTTCTAGTAGCTAGTACAGGGCGGCAGAAATAACTAGACAGTTAAAAAAAATGACCAAAAAGCTGATTTTCTAAGCATTATTCTTGTGGGATGGGCGTCTCGCCCGTCCGTTTCACTTCTTCTGCCAAAAGTTTTTCTTTGCGTTCAATTCCCCAGTGATAACCACCGAGAGTGCCATCAGTTCGCAAGACACGGTGACACGGTACGATGAGTGCTGTTGGATTGGCACCACAAGCAGTACCTACAGCGCGAACTGCGTGAGGTTTACCAATTTCACGGGCGATGTCAGCATAGGTGCGCGTTTCCCCATAGGGAATTTTCTGCAAAGCCTGCCAAACTTGTTTTTGAAATGCTGTCCCGCGTATATCAAGCGGCAAATCGAGGTGTAGCTCGTCTCCTGTGATGAAATTGAGGATTGTTTGTAGCCAGTCTCGGTGTAAGTTGTCATCACGTAGGATTTGCGCCTGATTGAATTCACTAACAAGAATACGTTCTAGCTCATCTACTTCATCACCTAATTTAACGGCACAGATACCTTTCTCGGTTGTTGCCACAAGCAAATATCCTAGAGAACATGGAACGATGGTATAGGCAATATGCATTCCCTTGCCACTGCACCGATAAGTTTTTGGTGTCATTCCAAATTGCTGGGAAGCTTTTTCATACAGTCGGCTACTCGATCCATATCCTGTGTCGTAAAGCGCATGAGCAATTTCTGCCCCTTGTTGAAGACGCTGCTTAAAGCGATCGCTACGAAGTGCATCTGCATATTCAAAAGGAGATACGCCCATCATTTGTTTAAAGACTCGTGGCAAGTAGCTAGGACTTATCTCAAACCGAGAACTGAGTTCTGATAGAGTAGGGATGTGATCAACTTGTTCTTCAATGTATCGACAGACTGCCAAGATTTTAGCCTTGGTCAAATTTGGCGCTGTTTCATATTGTGGCTGGCACCGCTTACAAGGTCGAAAACCTGCAGTTTCAGCCTCTTGTGGTGACACAAAGAAACAAACTTGTTTTCTATTTGGTCTTCGACTAGAACAAGTCGGTCGGCAGTAGATGCCTGTAGAACGGACACCGTAAAAAAGCTTTCCTTCAAAACTGGGGTTTCGATTGAGAATTGCTTCCCACAGGGTTTCCTCTGTGATTGGAGTCTGTCGTAATTCCATCGATACCTAAACGCTGCTCCTTATACACTGGTCAGTTTATTCTTTCTCTAAGTAAGACCAGATTAAGGGCATCAACACGCTACATTCTACCCGATTATTGCGATCAATATTTCAGCTTTTATCCAGTCTATGGCTAGAAGCTTTTATTTTGTCAACAGTTAGAATTAACGCTTTTCAGTAACAATATTTACAATTTCTGTTAGTATATCATTAGGTTCAGTAGGTTTAATCAAGTAGGATTGAAACCCAGCTTTGAGAGCAAGGTCGCGACCTTCTTCTGAATCCATAGCTGTTAGAGCAATAGCCGGAATCTGATTTTGTGGAGAATTGAGTGTTCGGACTTTACGAATTAACGAATATCCATCCACTTCCGGCATTGCAATGTCAATAATTAAAACATCTGGTACAGATTGTTTGATGACCTCAATCGCTTCCAACGCACATGTTGCCGTCATTGTTTGAACACCGTAGCTTTCAAGAATAAACGTAGTTAAGACAAGGCTGTCAGCATCATCATCTACTACAACTATCCGTAAACCATCTAAGGTTTGAATATTACTTATATCGTCATTATGATGACAATTTTTGGAAGTATTTGACACGATAAGATTAGCCTCCTTGGTTGCACGCTCAATTACGGAGGAAGTCCTGCTGGGAGCTAGCTGGTAACTAGCTGCCTAGTGGGCATATTTAAGTTCTACTTGTTCATGAAATTCCGCTTATCTAACTTTAGTATTATTTCCTTTGAAAGTCATCAACTTCTCAATCAACTTACGTCTTTTGGACTCAAGATTTGTCAAGCAAAAACCGAGAGCAAGCAAAATTCTCTATAAAAATATAAAGAAAGCAACTATCTACCGAAGGAAAATTTGCTTAATTAGGCTAGATATACACAAATAATCTAGATTCTTTTCCAAAAAAAATACGCTAAAGACGCAAATAAAGCTTCGCGTCCTTAGCGTCTTTGCGGTTCGTTCTCTAATATGTTGGTACCGATGGGTCGATTTCCTTACTCCAAGCAAGAATTCCACCCTTCACATTCGTGCCATCAACTCCCGCTTCCTTGAGAATACCGAGGGCTTTTGCAGAACGCATACCCGATTTACAATGGGCAATTAGGCGATGACCATTGACCAATTCCTTCACCTTAAGGACGCCTTCACCGTTTTCAATATCCGATAACGGTATCAAGACTGCACCAGGAATTTGGGCAATTTCGTACTCGTGCGGGTTGCGGACATCTAGCAGCACAAAATCATCTGTACCACTATCCAGCAATTGCTTCAACTCCTGCACTGTGATTTCTGACATTTCCATCTGCTGTTTCTCCTCTTGTGCTTTGGCTTGTGGGATACCGCAGAATTGTTCGTAGTCTATCAACTTTTCAATCACAGGGCGAACTGGGTTAGGACGCAGCTTCAACTCTCGGAACTTCATATTGAGAGCATCATACAGTAGCAGGCGTCCACTCAAAGTGTTACCCTGTCCGATAATGATTTTGACAGTTTCCGTTGCCTGGAGAGTGCCAATAATACCGCACAGCACACCCAGCACCCCACCTTCCGCACAGGAGGGAACCATTCCTGGTGGTGGTGGTTCGGGGTAAAGATCACGATAGTTTGGTCCACCCTCGTAGTTAAATACTGTGGCTTGCCCTTCAAAACGGAAAATCGAACCGTAGACGTTGGGCTTGTTCAGCAACACGCAAGCATCGTTGACTAGATAACGAGTGGGGAAGTTATCGGTACCATCCACTACGATATCATAAGGTCTAATAATGTCGAGGGCATTTTCCGAAGTCAGGCGAGTTTCGTACAAATCAACCTGGCAATGCGGATTAATCTCTAGAATGCGATTCTTTGCAGATTCAATCTTAGGTTTACCCACCCAAGATGTACCGTGAATGACTTGACGTTGCAAGTTGGAAGTATCGACAACATCGAAATCAACAATACCGATGCGTCCGATACCCGCCGCCGCCAGATACAGAAGCAGAGGTGAACCTAGACCACCCGTACCGATACACAGCACACTGGCAGCTTTTAGGCGTTTTTGTCCCTCCAAGCCCACTTCCGGCAAAATTAGGTGGCGGGAGTAACGTTCGTAATCATCTTTGGTTAACTGGATTTCATCCAGATTAGGATTGAGCATAGCAGTTTGATGAGGAAGAGCGGATTTTTAATCCTACCGAAAAACAATACCCTTTGTGTCTTTTTGTATGACTTGTTCTTAACCTAACTTTTCAATTGCTTCTTGCTGAAACTGGTGGCTATCATCCAAAGTCCAACTTTTCATGTCACTAGCTTTGCCATTCTGTACCGAAACAATGATGTAAGAGTATTCCTGCCAAGCAAGCTTTTGGTCATATTCTGAAGGAATCGCTGGATGGTCAGTATGAGAGTGATAAATGCCGATGATATTTAGTTTGCGATCGCGTGCCTCTTTCTGTGCCTGCAACATGACTTGAGGTGCGATCGCATACCTTTGCCTTTTACTGTAATCTAATGTGTCATCTCCTGGAAGCTCTGCCGCTGTTTCTGCGTTCCAGGCATTTTCTGTTGGCATCACTTCTACCACAGTTTTGCCCTCGCTTGTCAGATTGCCTAGTATTATACCACAGCACTCTTCTGGATAGGTAGTTTCGGCGTGGGTGTAGATGGTTTGCAGGTGTTTTGGGAGGAGTTGGAGAACCATGAAGAATTTTTAACCGCAGATGGACGCCGAAGTAGATGGACGCAGATAAAATTATAAATCTGGGACGATACGTTGAAATTCTACCTTTGGATTGCGAAAGTTGATTAATAGGCATCTAAGTGAACTTATGCAGGAAACGCAGAAATTACTGACCAGCCGCTTATAGTATCTACGCATTAAATAACCTCGTGCGTTAGCTCCTTGCTTAAGAGTCGGAAAGCTAAAAAAAATTTAGTTTGCTAAACTTTTATGTACGAACCTTAATGTAATGAGTGTATCCCGCTCAATAGAACTGTTTTTCTTATGTGTCGATTAGTTGGCTACCTTGGCAATAGCATCCAATTAGATGAGTTGCTTTATAAGCAGGAGCATTCCCTGTACAACCAAAGTTACAACCCTCTTGAATTAAAGTCAGGAGTCGTTTGTGCAGACGGGAGCGGTGTAGGCTGGTATGATGAAGCGGGTAAACCATTCATTTACCGGAACACTATCCCGATGTGGAACGACCCGAACCTGAAAGAGTTGAGCCACTACGTACAATCTACTTGTGCGCTAGGCTATGTCCGACTCACTGGAACGGGTGAATCGCTCGATATTAGCAACTGTCAGCCATTTCGCAGTGGCAACCTGTTGTTTGTGCATAATGGCGAGATCACAAACTTTCAACAGACGCTGTATAGACCGATACGTGACCGCCTTTCTGATTCCACATACCGTCTCATTAAGGGCATGACTGACTCTGAGCACATCTTTGCCCTACTGGTGGAAATGTGGCAGTCGTCTCCAAACAGCACCCTGTTGTCAGCCTTACGTGCCACGCTACAAAAATTGACGCACCTGGCTAAAGAACACGACACCAGCTTTAGTGCCAATGTCATTGTCAGTGATGGTCAAGCGATCGCGGCAAGTCGCTACGCTTACGGCACACAAACCCCTACTCTTTATTGGTCTTGCGATGATGCAAACCACCCGACCCGAGTTACTATTGCCTCTGAACCGTTATCCGACCAAAATTGGACACCTTTTCCCGACCAAAGTACCCTGTTTGTTCAAGCGGAATCATTACAGCCAACGACTTCTTTGGTCATGTCTCAGCTTCCGTATTTTTAAGCGAGTCTTTTCTGAGCTTCAGCTTTTATTAGCTCTGCGTCAAATGGTAGACTTGCTTCCCGCTCACGCTTAATCTATTCTTATCTGAATTTCAGGGTGTAGCTCCTCAAGTTTAAGCTACCGTTAATCTTCCTGTTCACCTCTAATGGATATTCTAATTTCAATGCTCCTTTGGAGTTGCCCTAGGTAAGAATAGACACTTTACCAGTTTCAATATCGTAACAAGCACCAACAATTTTTAGTTGACCTTTGCGGATGAGTTTAGCCAAAATCATTGAGCTTTCCTGTAATTTTTCTGCCTGATATTGAATGTTGGCTATAACTGCATTGTCTTGGATGTCGCCTGTTCTCAACTTGACTCTTTGTACGGCTGGTTTGATCCCTTCAACAACAAAGCCTATTCTGCCAGGAACAGGTTGTTCTTGAAGCGCCTCTGCTACAGCACCACATTTTCTATGACCCAAAACCACAATCAGTTGAGAACCCAATACTGCTGTAGCGTATTCCAAGCTACCTATAACCATATCACTGGCGACATTACCAGCAACTCGCACGACAAACAAATCCCCAAGTCCCTGGTCGAAAATAATTTCCGCTGGTACTCTAGAATCTGCACAGCCAAGTATAGACGCAAAAGGATATTGACCTTTAGCAACCAATCGCAAGTGTTCTAACGATTGGTCGGGGTATTTTCGCTTTTGGTGTAAAAATCGTTGATTTCCATCCAATAATAGTTTTAAAGCTTTGTCCCCATTGACTGGATTGGGATTTGCTGGACTTGCATCAGCAACTGCGGCTTGTAGAGCAACAGCTTGCTGTTTTTGCCAAAGAAGGCTACCGCCAATTGCAAAGCCTCCCACACCTGCAAACTTCATGGCAGTATACATCAGGGGAACCTTTGCAACGCAATGCCTCAAAAAATCACGACGCCCTACAAATCCATTGATTCGACTCATCAGTCTATCTCACTTAACGGAACCCAGGTGACAACAGCTTCTCAAACTCGAGAAGGATGCAAGAGTGAGCAAGGACACGGTTTAAGAGTCATTTAATTTTCACTAGTCATTAGGGACTTCCAAATTAAAAAATATCCAACTTTTCTTGTGGGATGGGATTGGCGCCCGTCCTATAATCTGGGCGGTAAGGATACCCACCCCACAAGTTGAATAATTTATTTCTTGGAAATCCCTTAGTCAAAAATCTTTGAGTTTTGACTAATGACTAGTGCGCTTTACCTGCTCCCAAGTACAGTTCGCCTACCTTAGGATCATGCAATAATTCCAAACCGGGACCTGAGATAGCATCGCGTCCAGACTCTAGGACGTATCCTCGATGAGCCATTTCCAAAGCTTTACGGGCGTTTTGCTCTACTAGTACAATCGCTGTACCACTTTGGTTAATTTGTTTGATCTGCTCAAAAACTTGCGTCACTAGGATAGGAGACAAAGCCGCAGAAGGTTCATCTAAAAGCAGTAAGCTGGGTTCCAACATCAAAGCTTTGCCCATTGCTAACATTTGGCGTTCACCACCTGAGAGGGTTCCAGCGCGTTGCTGACGGCGATCGCCAAGCTTGGGGAACATAGTGTATATTTTATCTTTGAGCGGTTTCAGGGGAACATTGCGGACTAAAGCGCCCATTTCTAAATTTTCTTCTACGCTGAGGGAGGGGAAGACATTGGCAATTTGCGGTATGTAGCACATTCCCCGCTGAACAATTTGATTCGACTTTAGCCCAGTGATATTCTCGTCTTTGAAGGTAATTGAGCCTGTATGTGGGGTTAAAAGCCCAAAAATGGTTTTCGCTAAGGTAGATTTACCAGCACCATTAGGACCAATTACTGTTACCAATTCTCCCGGTTCCACCCGGAAATTCACACCTTGCAGAATATCCACGTCTTTGATGTATCCAGCGTGGACGTTTTTCACTTCTAGGAGGGGAGACGAATGAGTGAGCGAATCAGACATAATGTCCTTTATTATAAATTCAAAATATAGTTACTTTAAAATACAGTCATTTTGCTCGAAATTAAACGATATAACTATATACCAAGACAAACACAGCGCCAAAATGAAAAAACATAGGTCAAAAACCTATGTCTTAACTTTTATGTCTTAACTTTTATGTTAATGGCTAGTGAATTTGAAATTAAGCAGCTTTTGTTTTCTTTCTACGGCTTACCGCAAAGTAGATTCCGAGTAAAGATACAGCAGCTAAGCTTGTAGGTTCTGGAACCTCACGTGGTTTGTCAGAGACAGTAATTTGACCGCTGGCTGTCTCACCATTATCACCTGCCTCTCCAATGTATAAGTACAGTGAACTGGTTGTGGGAATGGGATTTTTGAGGTTAAACACAATTTTTCCACCATCACCTAAACTGAGGAATCCAAAAGCATTGGCGTCAGCTGTGGACTTGGCATCAAAATTGTCCAGCGTGGCGAGTGAGTTGTTTACAATACCGCCAGTTACACCAAATAAAGCTTCTGGATCGACCGGAGGACGCTGGGCTCCTGGGGTGAACACAGTTCCCGAAGGACTAGAAAAATCGAAGACATTTAACCCTGATAAGTTTTTGGCTTCTGTGGCATTGTTAACCAAGACGTTGCTAATTTTGATGGCATCCAAATCAAAACCGCTAAATTTCCCAGGTGCACCCGCTGTTCCTATGATATCAGTGATAGCAATGGAACTAATATCGGAGCCAAGATTGGAGAGATCGGCACGGTAGACACCAGTAAGAACAGAATCAGGATCTATTACGCTTTGTAGCTTTGTAAAATTCAGATTCAGTGTGCCCGCTGTAGCGCTGTAAGCAGACGTCAGGGTCATTGCTACAGTCGCCAGACTTAACGTTAAGATATTGGCTATCAGGGGTACGCTTAACCGTTGCATGAGTTTACCTACGTAGGACAGCTATATTTATGTATACGTAAACGCACCTGCAATTTCCGAACAATAAATATTTTATGTTACTTTTTTAAATCTTTATCCAGTAGTATTACTGTAAAAACAGGCAAGATTTTATTTTAGGATGCCTGTTTTTCAAAAGCTGACTCTTGCAAGCCCACACTATACACGGAGTGTTAGTGTGGGTAGTTGACGAATGTTAACCGTTTATACGACTTATCTACGGTGTTTTTTGTAAATCGGGTCGTTCTTCTGGGACGATCGCGCCTTCTACTGGACAAACTTGGATACATATACCACAGTCAATACAGGTGGCAAAGTCAATCCAGTACCAATCAGTTCCTTTGACGTTTTTGCTAGGACCAGGATGAATGCAAGCAACCGGACAGGCGTCTACGCAATCAGCGACACCTTCACAGACATCAGTAACAATCGTGTGCGGCATAGTTCCCCTCTACTTGGATCAAAATTGCTGTGTTTCTTCAGCTGTATATAGCCTAGCAACAATACTGAGTTACTCGTCCAGCAGTCATTTGTTCTTGGTGTTTGACTAATGACTCAAGGGTAAGGCCTTAAGAGCGATTGCCTCCGGCACTGGCACCTGTGCAATCGCGCCGAGAGTGCCTGCGGTTTGCGCATACATTTACTGGAGGTTGGGGACAAACTTCGCCTGTGGTTAAGAATTAGGGCTAGTTTGAACATCGCTATTACCAAAGCAATGTCTCTGAACTAGAGTACTGTTCTAGTTGAAACATTGCCGAAAATACGGAATTCAACAATGTTATACCAGTAGTAGCTCCATTGAACGCTCTTGAAATCCAAGCTAAAAACCGTTCCTGATTCGCAGAAACGGTTAAGAGCAGAGTAACCTGTATTAATTGATTAACTACTTGGCTGAATAACTATCTCATCTGTAAGCTTTGTACAGATTTGGGAAGATTTTAACCGACAGCTTGTAACCCCTGTTTATCCAATAGACTTCTCTAGAAATTAGATTTTAGATCAAACAGCATAATGGTCTCAAATTTATTTTCCGAGAGGTCTAATACTTTTTTATGAGCAGCCGCTGTAGATAACCACAACGGCGAATGGATTACTCTTTGAGCGCTGCTGGTATGTCT